>ONTN01000068.1 GCA_900320765.1 uncultured Eubacteriales bacterium | reverse complement strand
TTCAAAAGAAGAACTGACAAAGCAAATTGAAGATATTGCCTCTATTTTGAAAGACCACGGTTTTGACGCCGCTTTCGAACAATACAATAGAATAAAAACGGTTCTATAATAAATGTTGGGGTAGGGAAGCCGAGAGGCAGAGCTACACCCAACATTTTTTGTAAATGGTAAAAAAAGAGGCTCTATAATAAATGTTGGGGTAGCCAAATAGAGCCTACGAAGAAAAAAGCGAAGAAAGAATAAAAAAGTAGAGCATATTTGGTCAAAATCCGTTAAAATGGAATTGCTCAGAAACCATGAACGGAGGGGCTCAATATGCTCTATCAACTTTTTACAGAAAAACTGCTGGGATTGCAAGGGGTAAAAGGAACAAATATTTAAGAAAGCGAAACAACCATTCTCATCTATGCCGAAATGGAGCGGAAAGAGCACCATTGTGTTTGTCGCGGTACCGCAACAAACACAATCCACGACTACCGGGAGCAGAAAATCAAAGATATTCCGGCATTCGGCAAAAAGGTACAGATCATTCTGAAAAAGCGGCGATACCGATGCCCTCATTGCGGGAAGCGATTCTTTGAAGAAAACAAGTTTCTTCCAAAATATTATCGAACGACTACACGCCTCACCGCTTTTATTCTGGACAAGCTCCGTGATGAGCGATCTTTTACAACTGTCGCCAAAGAAGTGGATCTTTCCGTAACGACCGTAATCCGCCGATTTGATCTTGTATCCTACACAAAGCCGTCCCTTCCCTCAGCGTTATCCATTGATGAATAAAAAGGGAATACGTCGGGAGAAAAGTATCAGTGCATTCTAACCGATCCCGTCACAAAAACCGTGTTGGATATACTGCCTAAAAGGTACTGCCATTACTTCACCGCATATTTTAAAGCCTTTCCCAGATCAGAACGAGATTCTGTAACCGTTTTTGTGAGCGACATGTGGAAGACATACGCCAATACCGCTGACGTGTGGTTTAAAAATGCCACACAGATCATTGACAGGTTTCATTGGACGAGGCAAGCCATATGGGCTTTTGAAAATGTGAGAAAGCAGGAGCAGAAAAAACTGGGACCACAGCTCCGCAAATACTTTAAGCGTTCCAAATCCTTGCTCATTAAGCGTTACGATGATTTGAACCAAGAACAAAAGGAACAGGTGAATGCTATGTTGTATTATCCCCCCACCATCAGCCGTGCATATTGGTACAAAGAAAAGTTCCTTGATATCCTTCCTCAGACAGATGCCGACATCTCTAAAGCTGCCTTAATCGACTGGATCAACAGAGCCGACAGCTGTGGTATCCCTCAATTTGAAAAATGCGCTCAAACTTTGCGCAACTGGTATACCGGCAATGTCAATTCTTTCTATTCTCCTGTCACTAACGGCTTCACCGAAGGCTGCAACAACAAGATCAAAGTCCTCAAGCGAAACGCTTATGGGTATCAAAACTTCAAACGCTTTCGCAACCGTATCCTTCACATGTTTTCCCAACAAAAGCAAACAGTCGCCTGATTGACGACTGCTCACTTTTCTCGTTCCGTTTTAACTCTTTACCCCAACTATTGACAAAGATCCAAAGAGAAATACCGGGACTACATTACTGTAATCTCGGTATTTCTCTTGCCCTGCGAATGCTCGTTTGTTCTTGTTTCAGTAACTGTCCTTAAGAACACTCTGCTTTTGCCGACGCTTTTTCTATGCCGCTTTACATCGCCGCGAGGGCGGCGGCGGTTTTTGCCGCTAAGGCGGCGTTGTTGTAAACGAGCTTTATATTGCTCGCGAGGCTGTCGCCCCCGGTTATGTCCTTGATTTTCGCGAGAAGGAAGGGAGTGGTCTCCTTTCCGTGCACGCCCTTTTCCGCCGCTTCGGCGAGAGCCTTTTCGATAGCCGCGTCAATGACGGCCTTATCCATGCTGTACTCCTCGGGTATGGGATTCGTGACGAGCATACCGCCCTTTATGCCGAGCTCGCGCTGAACGGAAAAGGCGCGGGCAAGCTCCTCCGGGGTGTCGAGGCGGTAATCAACGCCGAAACCGGAGCGCCTCGTGTAGAAGGCGGGGAGCTCCTCGGTCCCGTAGCCAATGACGGGCACGCCTTTTGTCTCAAGATACTCGAGGGTGAGACCAAGGTCAAGGATGGACTTCGCCCCGGCGCAGATGACCATTACCGGCGTCTGAGCCAGCTCCTCGAGGTCGGCGGAGATATCCATTGTCGTCTCCGCCCCGCGGTGAACTCCGCCGATACCGCCGGTGGCGAAGACCTTTATGCCCGCCATGTGGGCTATCATCATCGTGGTCGTCACCGTGGTCGCCCCGTCCGAGCCCTTGGCGGCAAGTATGGGCAGGTCGCGGCGGCTTGCCTTCGGGACAGAGTAGCCCGCCTTTCCGAGATGCTCTATCTCGTCGCGGGAAAGGCCGGCCTTGAGCCTTCCGCCGATTATCGCAATCGTTGCGGGAACGGCCCCGTTCTCGCGGATTATGCTCTCAACGTGAAGCGCGGTCTCCACATTCTGCGGATAGGGCATTCCGTGCGATATTATCGTGCTCTCAAGGGCGACTGCGGGCTTTCCCGAGGCGAGAGCCTCGCTGACCTCGGGAGAGATATCGAGATACTTATTCATAAGCTTTTCCTCCAAAATCAGATTTTTCAAGCTTTTCCGCTATGGCATTTCTGCTCATGGCGGGGTTTATCGTTTCGCGAGACTCAACGGCGACGGCCCCCGCCGCGAGGGCGAAGCGGGCCGACGGAACAAGGCCGATCCCGTCGAGATATGCGGCGGCGATCGCCGCCATGGCGGCGTCCCCGCCTCCGGTCACGTTCACGATGTCGGCGCTGAACGCCGGAAGAAGGTGCGAGCCCTCTTTATCTGCGACTGCCATGCCGCGAGCCCCGTCGCTTACGAAGGCGGCATTTACCCCGAGGCGGACAAGAGCCTCGGCTGCCCTTATGGGCACGCTCTCGCCGGTCAGCGCCTCCGCCTCGAGGGCGTTCGGCTTTATCGCGTAAAGCCGTGAGAGCACCGGCCTGAACTTCTCCGCCTTCGTCACCGAAACGGGGTCGGCGAATATCGGGGCAGTCACGATAGAGCATACCGCCTCGATCGTCTCCGCGGGCAGGTTCCCGTCGATTACGACAAGGGAGGCGGAATTGAGAAAATCGAGATTCTTCTCCACGACCTCGGGCGTTACCCGGCGGATAATATCCATATCGCAGAGGGCGAGAGCCATATCCCCGTCCGGCCCGGCTATATATAAATATGTAGAAGAGGGCTCGCCCGCCGCCGAGACGGCGCGGGAAAGACCTATCCCGAGCTCCGCGCAGCTCTTCCTTATCTCCGACGCCCAGATATCGCCGCCGAGGGCGGTGATGAGCTCGGTCTTAACGCCGAGGAGCGCGAGGTTGTGGGCTACGTTCCGCCCGACGCCTCCGAGCGAGACCGAGAGCCTTCCCGGATTGGAATCGCGGGCTATCAGGGGAGCAAAGGAACGCCCGCCTATATCGACGTTTACGCCGCCAATAACGGCGGCAAAGCCGCTTTTCAAACAGCACCGCCTCCTTTCCTTTCCCATTGTATAACTTTAACAAAAAAAGGTCAAGAGAATATGCAGGATGGCATACGGCAAATGAGAAAAATTGCAGGGAAAATTGCATAAAAAGCCGAAAGCATACAAAATATCCCATTTTTATCGTGATATTGCTGTGAAATGGTATTTTGTCAAAAAGTAAAATTGTTAAAAATGTCTTCAAATGGCTTGACATACCGGTCAAAAGCTGTTAGACTGTCTAAGCTAAAAGGGCGCATATCCGCCTTTTAAGAATTTTTTTTTTGAAAAAGGAGAAAAGAAAATGAAAAAGATCCTTGCGCTGATCCTTGCTCTCTGCATGGTATTCGCAATCGCCGCCTGCGGCGAGAAGACCGATGAGCCCAAGACTGACGGCGAAGCTACCGGTTCCGTCTATTGGCTCAACTTCAAGCCCGAGTCCGATGCGGACCTCCAGAAGCTTGCCGCTATGTACACCGAGAAGACCGGCGTTCCTGTAAACGTCGTTACCGCCGCCTCCGGTACATACAGCCAGACCCTTACCGCCGAGATGGACAAGTCCGCTCCTCCCACCCTCTTCGTAGTCGGCAACCAGGAAGGCGTTAAGACCTGGAAGGATTACTGCCTTGACCTTAAGGGCACCAAGATCGCCAACGAGCTCAACACCACCGCTTACAATCTCTATGATGAGACCGGCAAGCTCTGCTCCATCGGCTACTGCTATGAGTGCTACGGCATCATCGTAAACGTTGACCTTCTCGAGAAGGCCGGCCATACCCTCGCCGAGATCACCAACTTCGAGACCCTCAAGGCTGTCACCGAGGACATTCACGCCCGTGCTGCCGAGCTCGGCTTCGATGCTTTCACCTCTTCCGATATGGACGGCTCCTCCAGCTGGAGATTCACCGGCCACATGATCAACCTCGAGTACGTCTATGAGGAGCGCGCTGCCGGCACCGTTTGGACCTCCTGCCCCGCTACCCTCACCGGCGAGTTCATGCCCAACTTCAAGAACCTCTATGATCTCGCTATCAACAACTCCAAGTTCGACCCCGCTACCTTCGCTGCCGGCGGCCATGACGCCGAGGGCGAGTTCAAAAACAACGAGGCTGTCTTCTTTGTAAACGGCTCCTGGGAGTATCAGGCTGTTTCCGAGGGCAAGAACGTTGCCATGATCCCCTATTACTGCGGTGTTGCCGGCGAAGAGAAGGCCGGTCTCAACTGCGGCACCCAGAACTGCTGGGCTGTCAACGCCAAGGCTTCCGAGGCTGACCAGAAGGCCACCCTCGACTTCCTCTATTGGTGCGTTACCGACGCCGAGGCTTCCCGCCTCCTCGTCGACTCCTTCGGTGTAATGCCTTACACTCACGCTGCTGAGTCCACCAACGGCTTCCTTGCCAACGCCAACGAGTATTCCAACAACGGCTGCTACGTCATGGATTGGGCCACCAACTATCAGCCCAACGTTGACGAGTATCGCGCCACCTTCGTTTCCGCTCTCAACGCTTACAACGCCGACCAGAGCGCTGCGAACTGGGATCAGGTCGTTAAGGCTGCTATCGACGGCTGGGCATATCAGTACACCCAGGTCAACGGCTAATTAATGAGTAACCGCTGATCAAATGCCGTTTCGGCGCCTTGCGGTCCTTTTCCGCCGCAGCTTCGTCTCAAAATCTTGAAATACACAGAGTATTTCTTCGATTTTTCACCTTTGCTGCGACGAAAAAATCCTCGCAATTCGCTCTCGCGGAATTGATCATCGGTTACTATGATCTAACCTAACTCAATAAGAAAATTGAGGGGCGGGCGCTGTCGCCCGCCCCTCTTCTTTATATGGCGCACTTCGCCGCGCGAGGCGGAGAGCGCGAAAAAATCAAAACAAGAGGGGGATGTTCCGATTTGAAAGGCGCAAAAAGACGCGGCGATCTGATGGCTTTCAACATGCTAAACCCTGAAAGTGGGTGGATCTATGGTTAATCCTATTACAACTGTTGCTTTATTGGCTTATTGGATTGTCGGTGGTGTTGTAGGCATCGTAGCAGTCGCTTTTTACACAGTCGTTTGGTGGAAATTGTTTAGAAAAGCTAATCGACATGGCTGGCTTGCTCTCATTCCTTTTGTAAATTTCTATACTATTTTTGATATTTGCTGGGACGGTAATATCATTGCATCATTTATGATGCTATCGGGTATTGCAATCGCTTTTTCGTTTGTGTCGCAGATTGCGGCCTATGTATTATTCATTTTAATAGGCGTTGCGGCTCTTGGCCTTGATATTGTGCTGTGCTTTAAAATGGCAAAAGCTTTTAAGAAAAGTCACGGGTTTGCGATTGGATTATTCTTTATCCCATTTGTGTTTTACCCGATTTTGGCCTTTGGAAAAAGCGATTATGACACACAAACTCCTTTCAGAGAAAAGAAGAGCCGTAGTGGTCTTATCAAGGGACCGATCCGCAGAAAATGGTGGATCTTCCTGCTTCCTATGATCGCGGCCTTTGCTATCGGCTTCGTATGGCCGTTTATCCAGGGTATTTATCTTTCGTTTTGTAAGTTTACCACGACCTCTGACGCGAAGCTGCTCTTTACCACGGGCGGCGGGATATTCGACAACTACGCCAAGGCTCTGAAGGACGCGAGCTTCGTGCACTCCTTCTGGTACACGGCGCTCTTCGCCATAGTGAGCCTTATCATTATTAACGTCCTCGCTTTTACCGTGGCCTATTTCCTTACCCAGGGGATCAAGGGCAGCAACCTTTTCCGCACCGTATTCTTTATGCCGAACCTCATCGGCGGCATCGTCCTCGGCTATATCTGGTCAATGATATTCGACGGTATCCTCGCGGCTTACGGCAAGACCATTATGACCGAGCCGACCTGGGGCTTCTGGGGGCTCATAATCCTGATCGCCTGGCAGCAGATCGGTTATATGATGATAATCTACATAGCCGGACTTCAGGCCGTGCCGGACGATATGCTCGAGGCGGCGAAGATCGACGGAGCCAGCAAATGGCAGACCCTTTGGAAGGTTACGATACCCAACGTTATGCCCTCCATCACCATCTGCATGTTCCTCACTCTGACGAACGGCTTCAAGCTCTTCGACCAGAACCTCGCTCTTACCGGCGGCCAGCCCTTCGTAATAAATCCCGACGGCTCCGCCGTAAAGCAGACCGAGATGATCGCTCTCAACATCTACAACACCTTCTACGGCACGAACTCCGCGGCGAGGGGCACGGCTCAGGCAAAGGCCGTTCTCTTCTTCATCCTGGTCGCTGCGCTCGGCCTTATCCAGCTTAACTCCACCAGGAAAAGGGAGGTACAGCAGTAATGAGAAACAAGTCATTATCCAGAGAGAGAACGCTGAAGGCTGTCCTTTCGATCATTCTCGCCGTTATCTGCGTTATCTATATCCTGCCTATCTGCGCCGTTATCGTAAACTCCTTCAAGGAGAATACCTACGTTAAGTCCGAGACCTTCGCCCTTCCGAACGAGAATTCCTACGTCGGCTTCGATGAAACTACGATTTCTGGAAGACGGTAGTATACAGCTTTATGATAACGCTCCTGTCCACGGCGCTCATACTGGTCTTCACCTCGATGGCGGCGTGGTACATAGCGAGGGTCGATTCCAAGATCTGCCGCATTATCTATTATCTCTGCGTATTCTCCATGGTCGTCCCCTTCCAGATGGTAATGTTCACCCTCTCTAAGACCGCAGACACCCTCAAGCTTAACACCCCGTGGACGATACCCGTCGTCTACCTCGGCTTCGGCGCCGGCCTTGCGATATTTATGTTCGTCGGCTTCGTCAAGAGCATCCCTCTCGAGATCGAGGAGGCCGCCGTTATCGACGGCTGCGGCCCGCTCCGCACCTACTTCTCCGTCGTGTTCCCGATGCTCAAGCCGACCATGATCTCCGTCGGCATCCTCGAGATCATGTGGGTATGGAACGACTACCTCCTCCCGTACCTCGTGCTCGACAGGAACCTGTACAGGACGATCCCGATCCACATCCAGTACCTGCAGGGCAGCTACGGGCGCGTCGACCTCGGCGCGACGATGGCGCTCATACTTCTCGGCATAGTCCCGGTAGTCATCTTCTACCTCATCTGCCAGAAGCACATCATCAAGGGCGTCGCCGCCGGAGCAGTCAAGGGCTGATTTTCAGAGACAAGACAAAAGAGGCAAGCGATTTTTCGCTTGCCTCTTTTTTTACTAAAAACGGTTGACAAATGTAGAACGAACGTGCTATACTATTAGTACTACAGCTGTAGAACGATTTAGGAGGCGAGGATATGCGGGAAATAAGCCTTAATTCGAGCGAGAGGACGATACTCGAATGCCTTTGGGAGAATAGCCCGAGAACGATGATCGAAATCTGGCACGCGCTTGAGGCTAAAACCGGGTGGACGAAGAGCACGGCGAACACCCTGATCGGCAGAATGGCGGCAAAGGGGCTTTTAACGGTAGAGGAGGGGCGAAAGGCGAAGCTTTACTCTCCGGCGATTTTGCGTGAGGAGGCGGCAGTCGCTGAAACCCAGTCGCTCCTGAGGCGGGCATATAACGGCAGCCTGAGCCTTATGCTGTCCACCCTCGTCAAAAGCGAGGCGCTGAGCCGCGAGGATATATCGGAGCTTCAAAAAATACTCGAAAAGGCGGAGAAGAGCGTATGAAGGCGGCGCTTATATGGTCGTCCGTGATGATCGCCGCCGTCCTTCTCATAAGGTCTACGCTAAGAGCAAAGCTCGGCTCAAGGCTCGTTTACGCTCTTTGGATCCCCGTTGTGTTAAGGCTCATGCTGCCGTTTGCGCTTTTCACCGTGACCGAGGTTAAAGAGACAGCCGCTCCGGAGATAACCGCGGCGGCGGAGAGTGTGTTCAATCCCGCAGAAGAGGCGAACGAAAGGCCGTCAAGTGACGGCGCAGCGCCTTCGGCAAACCCGATCCTCGCCGTTTATCTTACCGGCGCGGGGCTAACCGCCGGCGTATTCCTACTGACGAATCTTTCCTTTGCCCGCAGATTAAAGCGGACAAGGAGAAGGCTTGACGGCGAACGGAGGCTCCCGGTCTACGTCTCCGGCGCGGCGGATACTCCCTGCCTTTTCGGATTTTTCAGACCCGCCGTGTACCTCTCGGAAAACTGCGCAGACAGCAATGAGGTAAATCTGATATTCGCCCACGAGCTTGCGCATTTCAGGCACGGGGATCATATCTGGTCGCTCGTCAGATGCGCGCTCGTCTCGCTCTACTGGTTCGATCCGCTCGTGTGGATAGCGGCGGTGGCCTCGAGGACAGACGCGGAGCTCGCCTGCGATGAGTCCGTGACCGAACGGCTTAGCCCGAAGGGCAGAATAAGCTATGCGAGGACGCTTCTTGAGTTCGCGTCCGGCAAAAAAGGATATTTCAGCTCCGCCGCCGGAATGGGCTCGGGCGGAGGAAAGCTTAAGGAAAGGGTGAAACTGATAGTGAAGGAACGGAAAACTGCAAAAATAACTATTTTGCTTGCCGTGATAGCGGCGTTGACGCTGACTGCCTGCGCCTTTACGGAGACGAAGACGGTCTATGCCGAAGCTGAGCCGCAGATAAAAGAGATCGCGGACAAAACCGAGGAGCCTCAGCCGCTTCCGGCGGAAGAGCAGGAGACGAAGCAAGAGGGGATACTCGACTTCGTCTGGCCTCTCGGAACGACAGGGCGGATAACTCAGGGCTTCGGAAACGTAAAGACCGCGGACGGAGAGACCCTTCACGGGGGCGTCGACGTCGGAAATCTCACCAAGGGCGAGCCAGTCTTCGCCTCTCGCAGCGGAACCGTGACCGCCTGCGGATACGACAGCACTAAAGGCAACTTCGTCACAATAGACCACGGCGACGGGTTTGAAACCTCGTACTGGCACCTCGACAGCGTTTCAGTCAGCGAGGGGCAGTGTGTGAAGCGATACGAGACGATCGGAGCGGCAGGCGATACCGGAGCCGCAACGGGAGCGAACCTCCATTTCGAGATAATCAGAAACGGGAACAAGGTAGACCCGGCGGATTATTTCGACTGAGAAAAAGCGGCGCAGACAAACCCGAAAACGGGTTTATCTGCGCCGCTTTATTTTCTTACTCCCACTTTTCCCATACCTCGGGGCAGTAGCCTACCGTTGCTTTTTTGCCGTTGCGGACAATCGGGGTCCGGAGCAGCTCCGGCATCTCCAGCAGCTTTTCAAACCGATCCTCGTCATACGCCAGATACTGCAGCAGCGCATAATCTTTTGCCTTCGGATCGCAGAGCGCATCCAGTCCGACCGCATTTTTGACGCTGGTGAGTTCTCCCCTGCTCATTCCGTAGCGCAGGAGATCGATATACTGATATTTGATCCGGCGCTCCTTAAAATAGCGCTCTGCTTTTTTGGTATCAAAGCACTTGGTCTTTCCCCAAATCTGGATATTCATAGATCACACCTCAATAATGACCGGCAGCACCATGGGGCTGCGGCGGGTGGTTTTATAGAGATAGCCGGAGAGGTTGGACTTGATGCGGCTCTTGATCGCGGACCATTCGCGCACACGCTGCCGCTCGCAGCTGTCCAGACTCTCATTGACCACGCGGCGAAGCTCATCCATCAGATCCTCCGCTTCCTTCACATACACAAATCCGCGTGTAATGATCTCCGGCTGAGAGATGACCTCGCCCGTGTCAGAAGAGAGCGTCACGATTGCCATCACGATGCCGTCCTCCGCCAGATGACGGCGATCGCGGAGCACAGCGCTGCCGACGTCTCCAACGCCCTTGCCGTCGATATAAACCGCTCCGGCAGGAACCGGCTCTCCCCGCTTCATGCCCTTCTTGCCGATTTCAATGACTGCGCCGTTTTCTGCAACGGCAATGTTTTTGGGATTCACGCCCATGAGCTTGCCGAGCTCGGCGTGCTTGCAGAGCATGCGGTATTCCCCGTGAACCGGAATAAAATACTGCGGCTTCACAAGCGCAAGCATCATCTTCAGCTCTTCCTGGCAGGCGTGGCCGGAAACGTGCAGAGGCGTCCCGCGATCGTAGATCACTTCAGCCCCCTTCTGGAACAGCCCATCGATCACGCGGCTGATCATCGTTTCATTACCGGGAATTGCAGAGGCCGAAATGATGATTCGGTCTCCGGCATTCACGGTCACCTGGCGATGCTCATTGTTGGCCATGCGATAGAGCGCGGACATTGCTTCGCCCTGACTGCCGGTGCAGATGATAACAGACTTGTTCTTCGGCAGCGTGTTCAGATACTTGAAGTGG
>ONTN01000094.1 GCA_900320765.1 uncultured Eubacteriales bacterium | reverse complement strand
GAAGTCGGTATAGGCCTCGTAGAGCTCGATCGTGGTAAACTCGGGGTTGTGCTTAACGTCCATTCCCTCGTTGCGGAATATCCTGCCGACCTCGTAAACCTTCTCCATTCCGCCGACTATGAGCCTCTTGAGATAGAGCTCTGTCTCGATGCGAAGCACCATATCCATATCAAGGGTGTTGTGGTGCGTGTAGAAGGGTCTTGCCGATGCGCCGATCTCAAACGGGGTGAGGATAGGAGTATCGACCTCTAAAAAGCCCCTCGCGTCGAGGAAGGCTCTCAGCTCGCGCATTATCATGCTGCGCTTTACGAAGGTATCCTTAACGTCGGGATTTACGATAAGGTCAACGTATCTCTGGCGGTATCTCGTCTCCTTATCGGTGAGGCCGTGGAATTTCTCGGGGAGCGGTCTGAGGCTCTTCGCGAGGAGCTGAAGCTTCTCGCAGTGTACGCTCACCTCGCCCATCTTCGTCTTGAATACGAAGCCCTCAACGCCGACGATATCGCCGATATCGACCTTGCGGAAGGCCTGGAAGGTCTCCTCGCCGACGTCGTTCAAACGAACGTAGATCTGGATCCTGCCCTTGCCGTCCATAAGGTCGGCAAAGATGGCCTTGCCCATTCCGCGCTTTGCCATAATTCTTCCGGCGATGGCGGTCTTCTGATTTTCGAGAGTATCGAAATTGTCCTTTATATCCTGAGAATATGCCGTTCTCGGGAATTTTGTGATATGGAAGGGGTCTTTACCCTCGTCGCAGAGGGCGGTAAGCTTATCTCTTCTAATCTGTAAAAGCTCGGAAAGGTCCTCCTGAGCGTTTGCAATAATCTCTTCTACCATATTTATTCGTCCTTATTTCTCTATGCTGATGATCTCGAACTTGAGTATGCCCATAGGCGCGTCGACCTCGACTATATCGCCCGCCGCGTGGCCGAAAAGGCCCTTGCCGAAGGGTGAATCGTCGGAAATGCGGCCGGAGAGAGGATTGGCCTCCTGGCTGCCGACAATTTTATACTTCTCAACGGTGCCGAGCTCAAGATCCTTGACGGTGACCTTGCTGCCGATGCCAACCTTATTCGCGTCCTCGGACTCCTCGGTTATTTCGGCATGCTCGATAAGGTCTTCGATCTCAGCGATCTTGGAGTAGAGCTTTCCCTGCTCGGTTTTCGCCTCGTCATACTCGGAATTCTCGGAAAGATCACCGAAGCTCCTCGCCTCTTTGATCTGCTCGGCGACCTCCTTCTCCCTGACGGTCTTGAGGAAGTGAAGCTCGGTCTTGAGCTCCTCAAGGTGCTGCGCGCTCATTTTGTATCTGTTAGAATCAGCCATGGTAACGCCTCTTTCTTAGTTATTTCAGAACAATTATTATATTGATTTAATTCATTTTTGTCAAGCATTCGCGCCCCATATTATTCTTTTACGCACCGGATCGAGGCGGGAACGCCCCCGTAAGAGGAGCGGATAGAGTCTGACGCAGATAGCGTTTCGGCGCAAACTAACTCCCCGGGAATGATTACCGGGCTTCCCGGCGGGTATTTCCAAACGTACTCGGCGGCAATTCTGCCGTCGCAGTATCTAAGCGGAACTGGCTCGGACGGATTAGACAGCGCCTGTCTCGGAGATAGTCGCTTCTCGGGCTGAGTGAAGCCCGTTACAGCTTTGTCTCTTCTCTTGTTTACAACCTTATCTACCTTCTCAGCCGCCTTGAAAAACGCTGAGAGCGTTTCATCCGTATCGCCAAGGCCGGTCATCGCGATAACGTAGCTATCCGACGCCATCTCAAGCTCGACGCCCCCGGCTCTGAAAAGCTCCATCGCCGCGTATCCGTTATCGCAGGTGAGCACGAGCTTTGAGGGATCGAGGTTTTCCGCGCTGTACAGGCGCAAATTCTCAAGACGATTCAGCCTTTCGCGCAGCGCCGAGACGCGCTCATACCAGAGGCGCGCCTCTGTCTCTCCCCTCTCCTCCAAATATCTTGCGCAGGCGTCTATTCCCGCGGAAAGGATATATGACGGGCTGGAGGACTGAAACGCGGAAACACATAGCTGAGCGCGGTCAGAGTCGACAAGCGAGCTTTTAACGCTGAGCACAGCCGCCTGTGTGGGGCTCGGAAGAGTTTTATGCAGGCTCTCTACGGCGATATCGGCGCCGAGCCTTATCGCCCCCTCGGGGAAGCCGCCGAAGCCGAAGTGAGCCCCGTGCGCCGCGTCCACAAAAAGCGGCACTCCGTGCTTATGGCAGACCTCGGCTATCGCCTTAACGTCGGATATCACGCCCTCGTAGGTGGGGCTCGTTATCGCGACAAGACCTATGCCGTTTTCCTTTATAAGATCAGCCTCTACCTTATCGGGTGTGACCGCGCCGAAAGCACCGAGCTCAGGTATCACGTCGGGGACAACGTAGCAAAGATCAGCTCCTGCAATCTCGGCGGCGGCGTAAACGGCTTTATGCGAGCCCCTTGATATGAGCGCCTTACCTCCGTTCGGCAGGCAAAGCTTGAAAGAGGCTAAAATCCCGCCCGTCGATCCGTTTACGAGGGCAAAGCTTTTATCCGCTCCGCGAAGGCAGGCGAGCCTTTCATTCAGCTCCGCGAAAACGGTCTCCGGGTCGTTTAAGTTGTCAAAGCCCGATATCTCCGTGATATCCTTCGTTAAGTCAAGGCTTTTAAGCCAGGGGAATTTTTCGGCGTTTCGCTTATGCCCCGGCATGTGCATAGGAATAACGCCGGAGGCGGAAAGACTGTTCAGTTTTTCGCACAGCGGCTCCGACATCGTTAAACCTCCATTGCTGCATTAAGCAGGTCCTTAGTATATTTTTGCTTTGGTGAGGCGAAGAGCTCGCGGGTCACTCCCTCTTCGACAATTCTGCCGTCCTTCATAACGATTACGCGGTCGCATATTTTATATATCACGTTCAGATCGTGGGAGATGAAAAGAAAGCTTATCCCGTGCTCGCGCCTAAGCTCGCTCAGAAGGTCGAGTATCTGAGCCTCGATCGTAACATCAAGTGCGGAAACGGGCTCGTCAGCTATAATTAGCCCCGGCTCGCATAAAAGCGCCGCGGCGATGGAGACCCTTTGGCGCTGACCGCCCGAGAGCTCGGAGGGCTTCGCCATTAAAAGCTCAGAGCCGAGCTTTACCTGCTTTGCCGCCGTTTTGACTTTCTCGACGCGCTCGGCTTTAGACGAGACTCCGCGCAAGATAAGCGGCTCTTCGAGAATTCTTTCTATCGTAAACGAAGGGTTCAGCGAGCTGAGAGGGTCCTGGAATATCATCTGCGGAGCTTTCGTGTAGTTTTTGACCTCGCCCGAAGCCGGTTTTAAAAGGCCCAGCACAGTCTTCGCGAGGGTCGATTTTCCCGTTCCCGATTCGCCGACGAGGCCGAGGATCTCGCCCCTGTCGATATGAAAGCTCACGTTGCGGATGACCTCGTTGTATTTTTTCCCGCCGAACACCCCGGTTGTGGTATATCCGGCGCAGAGGTCTTTTACCTCAAGCACTCTTTCGCTCATACGGCGCCGCCTCCTATAGATGGGATGCTGCGGAGAAGGGTTTTGGTATAATCGTGCTTCGGGGAATTGAACACTTCCTCCGTCTCCCCGGCCTCGACTATCGCTCCTCTTTTCATCACGACTACCCTGTCGCACAGCCTTCTTACCACATTAAGGTCATGTGAGATAAAAAGCATAGCCGTACCGCAGGTCTCGTTCAGCTTAATGAGAAGGTCTATAATCTCGCGCTGGGTGGTTACGTCGAGCGCAGTCGTCGGCTCGTCGAGCAGTAACAGCTTCGGCCTTATAACGATAGCCGCGGCTATCATCGCGCGCTGGAGCATACCGCCGGACAGCTCAAAGGGATAAGAGTCGTAAACCTTCTCCGGGTCCTTGAGGTCGGCCATAGACAGGGCCTCGAGCGCGGCCTTCTTCCTTTCAGTCTTGCCCATATCCGTATGGATTTTTAAAACCTCCTCCACCTGCTTTCCGATCTTCATAAGGGGATCGGAGGCGGCATACGGCTCCTGAAATACTACGCCGATGAGCTTTCCCTTTATTTTTCGCATCTCCTGATCGCCCGCGGACAGGACGTCGACTCCGTCGACAGTCACCTCTCCTCTTGCGTCGCATATCTCCCTGTCTAAAAGGCCGCCTATGCTCATAGCGGTGACGGTTTTGCCCGAGCCGGATTCCCCGACGAGGCCGACTATCTCCCCGTCCGCAACTGAAAAGCTGATCCCGCCGACAGCCTCTCTGTCTCTCGTATGGAATTTAACGTGGAGGTCTGATATTTTAAGCATAGCTCCTCACCTCCCCTTTTTCTTGAGCCCGTCGCCGATAAGCCCGACTGACAGCACCATAAGCACGACCGTAAGTCCGGTTGAGACAGCGTACCACGGGGCGGAAAACAGATAGCTCTGCGAGGCCTTCAGCATAAAGCCGAGCGAAGGATCGACAGGGCTGACGCCGATTCCGAGATAGCTCATCGACGCCTCGGCGAGCACGGCGTTATTAAAGCCGATAGTTAGCGCCGGGAGCAGAACGGAGACGGTATTCGGAAGTATATGGACGGAGAGTATTCTGAAATTGCCCGCGCCCATAAGCCTTGCGGCCGTTACGTAGTTTTGGTTTTTCTCCCGTAAAAATGCCGTTCTCGATACCCGCGCGTAGCTCGGGATAAAGGCGACGCCGAGGGCGATCACGAGATTTGAGGTCTTTTCCGGACCTAAAAGGCTTATTATCACGAGTGCTAAAAGTATGCTCGGAAAGGCGGTTATCGCGTCGTTTACGCGCATTATTATCTCGTCGAAAACGCCGCCGAAATATCCCGTGACAGCGCCCGCGAAAAGGCCGGCGAGAGCCCCAATAACTATCGTAAACGTTCCCACGGCGAGCGTGGTGCCGGCTCCCTTCATAACGCGGCTGAATATATCGCGGCCGAAATCGTCCGTTCCGAAGATATGTCCCAAAGACGGCGGCTCAAGAGCCGAGGCGACGAAGGCCTCGGGGTCGTAGGGCGTCCAGAAATATGCCGTAACTATCCCCGCGATGAGAAGGCCGAAAATAATAAGGCCAAAGAAAAGCCCGGGATTCTTTCTCATTCCCCCGCCCCCCTTCTGAGCCTCGGATCGACCATAAGGTTAACGAGGTCAGCGGCGGTTGAGGACGCGACGACCCAGAGCGCGATAATGACGACTATCGCCTCGACTACGGGGTAATCGCGGCTTGAGATGCTCGAAATAAGAAAACGGCCGAGCCCGGGCACCATAAATACCTGCTCCACTATTACGGAAGCGGCTATTATCTCCGCCGCCGTCTGTCCCAAAAACGTGATTATCGGCGGGAGAGAGTTTTTCATAATGTGGCCGAAAAGAAGCTTTGCTTCCCCCGCTCCTCTCGACCTCACCGTTCTCGCGTAATCCTTCTTGAGCTCAGCCTCGACAGTAGAGCTCAGCATATTGACGGTCATAGCTATTCTCGGAAGGGCTATGCAGATAGCGGGAAACACGAGATACGCCATCGATTTCGCGGGCATGGCGAACCTCAACATGCCCTGCACGTTTACGGGCCCGCTCGGCAAGGACGACCACATGTGGACGGAGCGCATAATGAAGAAGAGCCTGTACGAGGAGTGCCCGGCGGTCAACAGAGCGCTGATCGATTGGGCGATGCGGGGGGAGTAGGAGAGTTTAGTGATTTGGTTGAGTTGTTTGCAAGAGGTGGTGATTGTGCGTAACTAAATTTAGTCCTTTATTTTTGAGACGGATCTGGCATCCTTTCTTATCTCTAAAATATTTGGCTTTTTTTTAGA
>ONTN01000183.1 GCA_900320765.1 uncultured Eubacteriales bacterium | reverse complement strand
TCGGAAATGCTCTCGCAGCGGCAGACTATCGTTCCGTATTCCGGCCTTTTCGCTATAAGCTCTGCTCTCTCCTTCGGGTCGAGCTTCGCGACCTGAGGTATGCCCGTTCTCGTCTCGATGAAGCTTTCCTTCTTCTCCGCTCCGAGCCTTCCGGCTATGAGCTCCGCCATATACTCGCCTATCGCGGGGGCTGAGGTGAGCCCCGGCGACTCGATAGCCGCGGCGTTGAAGAAGAACTCGGCGTCCTCCGCCTCTCCGAGGATAAAGTCGTGGTGCTCCTCGTGCGCGCGAAGTCCGGCAAAGCCCGTTATCGTCTTATTATACGGCACGGTGGGAACGGACAGCAGGGCTCTTCTCTTGATATCCTCTATCCCCTCGGCCGTTGTCTCGGTATCCTCCTTGTCGCCTATATCCTGAGCGTTTGGGCCGACGAGCAGGTTCCCATGCGCCGTGGGCGTAACGAGAACGCCCTTGCCGAGCCTCGTAGGAAGCTGGAATATCGTATGGCTCACGAGGTCGCCGACCTCACGGTCCATCAGCACGTATTCGCCGCGCCTCGGAACGATGGTGAAATGGCGGCTCGAGACCATATCGTTTATCTTGTCCGAGTACAGCCCCGCGGCGTTCACTATGGCTGCGGTATAGATATCGCCCTTTTCCGCCTCTATCTTATATCCTTCCTCGGTTTTCTCAATATTCTTAACCGCGTTGAGGAAGGAAAACTCCACTCCGTTATCGGCGGCGTTCTCGGCGAAGGCTATCGTCATACTGAAGGGGCAGACTATGCCGGCCGACGGAGATAGCAGAGCTCCCGCGACCTCGTCGGAGAGCGCAGGCTCAAGCTGCCTTGCCTCGTCTCCCGTGAGGATAGAAAGATCGGTCACTCCGTTTGCCTCGCCGCGCCTCTTAAGCTCCTCAAGGCCCGGAAGATCGGCCTCGGAAAAAGCGAGCACCATCGACCCGTTTTCCCTGTAGGTGAAGTCGAGCGTCCTGTGAAGCTTTCTTATAAGCTCCGCTCCGCGGACGTTCATCCGCGCCATCATAGTCCCCTCTTTCGCGTCAAAGCCGCCGTGGACTATTCCGGAGTTTGCCTTAGATGTGCCGGAGCAAACGTCCTCCTCCTTTTCGAGGACGAGGGTTTTGAGCTTATACCTTGCAAGCTCGCGAGCTATTGCGGAGCCGGTCACACCGGCGCCGATCACTACAACGTCATACCGTGTCATTTTCTTCCTCCTGTGCCCAGAAAATCGCCGTCTTTACGGCTTTTTTCCAGCCTTTTAATAGTTTTTTTCTATTTTCCGGCGCTATCGTCGGAACAAATTCATGCTCGCAGGCCCAGTTTGACCTGATCTCGTTCCTGTCCTTCCAGTAGCCCACCCTGAGACCGGCGAGGTAGGCGGCTCCGAGGGCGGTGGTCTCGATGCATTGCGGTCTTTCAATGTGGACGCCCGAGATATCGGACTGGAACTGCATAAGAAAATCGTTCGCGCTCGCGCCTCCGTCCACTTTAAGGGTTGACAGGCTGAGCCTCGACTCCTCCTTCATTGCGGATAGAAGGTCGTTCATCTGATACGCAAGGCTCTCTACCGTCGCCCTGATGAAATGATCCTTTGAAACGCCTCTCGTTAGCCCTACGATCGTGCCTCTCGCGTACTGCTCCCAGTAAGGGGCACCCATACCCGAAAAGGCAGGGACGATATATACTCCTCCGGAGTCAGGCACGGCCTCGCAGTAGGTCTGAGACTGGGGCGAGGTACGTATCATACGCATCTCGTCGCGCAGCCATTGGATCGCGGCTCCAGCAATAAAAACGCTGCCCTCGAGGGCGTAGCTGACTCTGTCCTCCTCCCCGGCGGCTATCGTCGTCAGAAGTCCCTTCTGGGAATGTATCGGTTCGCGCCCTGTGTTCATAAGCATAAAGCCGCCCGTTCCGTAGGTGCATTTTACGTCGCCCGGGTTAAAGCCGCATTGACCGAAGAGAGCGGCCTGCTGGTCGCCAGCGGCCCCGCAGATGGGGATAGCTCCTCCGAAGCGCTCCGTTTCGCCGAAGTAGCTTGAGGACGGCCTGACCTCCGGAAGAAGCGAGGCCGGAATACCGAAGTAGTCCAGTATCTCCTCATCCCAGCACAGCTTATGTATATCGAAGAGCATCGTCCTTGAAGCATTCGTATAATCAGTCGCGTGCACTCTGCCGCCCGTCATGTTCCATATAAGCCAGGAATCGATCGTGCCGAAGCGGAGCTCGCCGCGCTTTGCCCGCTCCTTTACTCCGGGCACGTTTCTGAGGATCCACGCGATCTTGCTCGCGGAAAAGTAGGCGTCCGGGATAAGCCCCGTCTTCTCCTGAATGTAGCCCGAAAGCCCGTCGGACTTCAGCTTGTCTATGATATCAGACGTCCTGCGGCATTGCCACACTATGGCGTTATAAACGGGTCTGCCGGTTGATGCGTCCCAGATTACGGTCGTCTCTCTCTGATTTGTGATGCGGCGGAATTCTCTCTGCTGCGAGCTCTGAATTTCGCCCCGCTTGTTGAAAAGGATCGCCCTTGAGCTCGTTGTACCCTGGTCCATCGCAATAACGTACTTTTTGGTTTCCATGTCGTTACCTCCGGATCTTCAGCTTTGTACATATTATACCATCGCGGCGGATTTTTTCAACCCATATTTGTTAATACTATTGACTGTTTAGCCTAAAATAAATATAATTATGGTATAGATAAATATGAGGAGGTCCGTGCAATGCCCACTTTCCGTGAATATACCTTCCTTTCAACGAACGGCACTACGAAGATAAATGTCCGCCGCTTTGATCCTGACGGGCCCGCCTGCGGCATAGTTCAGATAGCGCACGGCGTTTCCGAGCACGTCAGCCGCTACGACGGTTTTATGAAGCTCTTGGCCGAAAACGGCTTTATCGCCCTCGGAAACGACCACCTCGGACACGGGGCGAGCGTCAACAGCGAGGACGAGCTTGGCTGGTTCGCCGAAAGCGACGGCTGGAACATGCTCGTCGCCGATATGCGCAAGCTGCACAATATAACCTGCGCTGAAAACCCCGGTCTTCCCTACTTTCTGTTCGGTCATTCGATGGGCTCCTTCCTTACAAGGACGTACATAATAAAGTACCCGGCCGACCTCTCCGGCGCCGTTATCTGCGGAACGGGGCAGCAGTCCGCCGCTCTCGTCGGTGCGGGAAAGGCCGCGGCAAGCATGATCTGCAAGCTGAAGGGCACAAAGCACAGGTCCAAGCTTCTCGGCGGTATGGCCTTCGGAAGCTATAACAAGAGCTTTGAGCCGCGCCGCACGGACTACGACTGGCTAACCCGCGATGAGAGCATAGTGGATATATATTTGCAGGATCCGCTCTGCGGCT
>ONTN01000147.1 GCA_900320765.1 uncultured Eubacteriales bacterium | reverse complement strand
CTTTTCGGTATAAACAAGTATAATAATATAGATACAGTCTGTGAAAGGAGGACGGGCGATTTGAGGATAATGGCTATAGACTACGGCGACAGGCACACGGGTATTGCCCTGTCCGACCTTACCGGAACGATTGCGGGCGAGGCCTTCGTCATCGACGACTGGAACTCAGAGCGCCTTGCGGACAGGATAGCCGCCGAGGCAAAGGAGCGGGGCGTTAGTACAATAGTGCTCGGCTACCCCCTCAATATGGACGGCTCCGCCGGGCCGAGGGCTGAGAAGAGCCTTGAGCTGCGCGAGCTTATAAAAGAGCGCGCCGGCCTTGAGCCGGTTATGTGGGACGAGAGACGCACTACGGTGGACGCGCACAGGATAATAAGCGAGAACGGAAGACACGGGAAAAGACGCAAGCAGATAGTCGACGCCGTGGCGGCAACGCTTATTTTAGAGGGCTACCTCAACAAAAATCGGGGCATTATGTAAAAAAGACGGGAGACTTAAGGTGGAAGAGAAGAAAAGGGATAAGCGCAGCTTTCTCACGATGGCTGTCACCATTCTCATAAACTTAATAATCATTGCCGTCATAGCATCACAGGAATTCGGTCAGGACAACGCAAACGTTCAGAAGATATCGCTCGCGGATATCAGGCTGGGCGGTCTTCTCCTGGCCTTTACGGCTTTCTGCGCGGCCGTGTATATGGAGTATCTGAAGTACCGGAAGATGCTGATGAGCCTTGAGGGAAAGGACGACAAGCGCGGAGCCCTCGAGGTCGCGATTCTCGGAAAGTATTACGATAACGTGACCCCCTTCGGAGCGGGCGGCCAGCCCTTCCAGATGGTCTATCTGAAAAAGCGCGGCGTAAGCCCCGGCACGGCGGGAGCTCTCCCGATAGTCGGCTTTCTTACCCAGCAGTTTGCCTTTGTTATTATCGCCGCCGTCGTTTTCATAACGAACAGATCGGTTCTCTCCGACAACGCTCTCATTAAGGGCAGCGCCTACGTCGGTATGTTCACGTATATGCTCGTTCCGGTCGCGATAGTGCTCTTCGCCGTAGCTCCGAACTTCTTTAAAAAGATCGTCGGCGGCGGGACGAGACTTTTAGGTAAGCTCCACCTCTTGAAGGACGCCAAGAAGACAGAGGCCTCGGTATATTCCGCCCTCGACGAGTACGTCGTCAGCCTCAAGAGCCTGAACTCAAGGCCGCACTTCTTTATGAAGCTGCTCTTTATCTCGGTACTCTATCAGCTTGCGATAATGAGCATACCCTATTTCGTGCTCCTCGCCTTCGGCGGCGACGCGGACTGGTGGACGGTTTTTTCGACCGTTGTCTATATCTATGCGGCGATAACGATAGTTCCCACTCCGGGCAACGCCGGAGCGGCCGAGAGCTATTTCTATATCGCATTTTCCTCGCTTGAGGGCGGAAGTCCGTTTTGGGCTATGCTCGTTTGGCGCGGCTTCGTATATTATTCCTGGCTCCTCTGCGGCATCATCGTGCTGATGCTCCAGAAGGTGAGATTTACAAAGCCGAAAAAGAGCGTGCCGCAGAAGGGCAGACTGAACGTCGCCCTCTTCAACGATATCCACTACCCCTCGGTGGACGGCGTCGTCCGCACGGTGGACGCCTACGCTAAGGGGCTTAGAGGAGAGGGCAACTACAGCCTCGCCGTTGTGCCAAAGATGGAAGAGGGATACGTTGACGACAGAGGCTATGAGGTCGTGAGGACTCCGTCGCTCAAGCTTATGAATTTCTCGTTCTACGTCGGGCTTCCTTTTATCCCGAGCGGGCTTGTGGATAAGCTCCGCACCGAGGGGGTAAACGTTATCCACGCTCATTCGCCCTTCGGCCTCGGAAAAATGGCGATAAAGCTCGGCAAGAAGCTCAAGGTGCCCGTCGTCGCGACCTTCCACTCGAAGTTTTACGACGACGCATATAACGTGACACATTCCAAATTCTGCGCGAACGTCGTAAAGAACTACGTTACCGACTTCTTCTCCCAGGTGGACGAGGTTTGGGCCTGCAGCGAGTCCACGTCCGACACCCTGAGATCCTACGGCTTCCACGGGGCGATCAGGATAATGGAGAACGGCTCCGACCCGGCTCCCGAGGACAGGTGCCGCGGCGCGCAGGGAGTTTATGCTGAAGGAAGGCAGGCCGCTCATTTTATTTGTCGGACAGCTCATCTGGCAGAAAAATCTCCGCGTTATCCTCGACGCCCTTAAGCTCGCGAAGGAGAGGGGCGAGGAGTTCGACGCCGTTATCGCCGGAGGCGGATATAACGGGGCGGAGATAAGGGAGTATTCCGAGAAGCTCGGACTTTCCGACAGAGTGAAATTCGTCGGCGAGATTGGCGACCGCGATCTTTTGTGGGGTCTCTACTACTCGGCTGACCTCTTCTTCTTCCCGTCGGTGTACGATAACGCCCCACTCGTTCTGAGAGAGGCGGCTCAGGCCGGAACGCCGGCGCTTCTTTCCAAGGGGGCGAACGCGGCCGAGCCCGTGACAGACGGGGAGAACGGCTACCTTGCGGAGAACGACGCCGAGAGCATGGCGGCAAGGCTCGGCCAGATACTTGCAGATCCCGAAAGAGGCAAGGTGGGCGAGCGGGCGAAGGAGACGATCCCGATAAGCTGGACTGAGATAGTAAAGCGTGCCGACAAGGCATACAGAAGTATAAAGGTTTCGGAAAAATGAAAAAACCCGGCGCGACCGATAAAAAATCGGCCGCGCCGGTATTGTTTTGCCCTAAAGCCTTCCCCTTCGGGGAAGGGGGACCGCGTCAGCGGTGGATGAGGTCGTATTAAACTGCTCAACCGCCGCTTCGCGACGGCCACCTCATCAGTCAGCTTCGCTGACAGCTTCCCCTAAGGGTAAGCCTTGTTCACCGTCACATCAGTATCTCGGCTATGTCGCCGGAGGGGATAAGCTCGATCTCGGCGGGGTAAAGGCTCGCCTTGCCTCTTATCATCTCGTCGGCGGTGTGCTTATCCGTGTTGAGGAAGATACCCGCAACTCCGGTATCGGCGGCTATCTTCATATCGGTCGAGAAGTCGTTTCCGATCATAACTGCGTTTTTCGGGTCGATGTTCTGCTCGCGCAGCAGGCGCTGCATAAACTCGCGCTGCGGCTTTCTCATCTGATAATCGGAGGAGATGTACATCTTGTCGAAGAAGCCGGCAAGCCCGGTCGCCTCGATCTCGGGCATGGTAAAGACCTTCTGAGCGTTCGAGAGGAGCCAGAGCTTTTTGCCCTCGTCCTTCAGCCTCTGCAGGGTCGGTATCGTGCTCGGGAAGGGGCCGAGGCGCTTTCTTGAGATTATGCGGAATATGTTCGCCGCTCCGGCAATCCATTCGCCAAGCCTGTCCTCGGAGATCTGCATAAACGTCTCGTGCGTTCTCGGCGCCTCGCGGTAGAGCCTCAGGAATACGTCGGTGAGGTCGATTTCCGGATAGAGGTAGCCTCTCTCATCTGCGAGCTTCGCCTCCGCCTCGCGGACGTAGGACCAGTACCTGTCCTCAAAGGCGGCGGGCGCGTAATCCCTGCCGTAGACCGAGTAGTAGGCCGCCATCTCGTACCAAAGCCTCTGCTCGTGCTCGTCGGTCCAGATATCGACGAGGGTTCCGTAGAAATCAAATATATAGTTATCGACTTTTTTCACGCGGAAGCCCCCTTATCTGAGAACGCAGCTCGTCTTCGCGGCTATCGTGAGCTCAGTCCCGTTCAGCGTGGCGTCGCCCTGGCCGATATAGGCGGCGACGATTGTGAAGTCAACGTCGGTCAGCGTGGAGAGATCGACGGTATAGGGGCTCGTCGTGGTGTTATGGATAACGGCGACCGTCTTTCCGTCGAGCGTGGAGGTAAAGCCTCCGACGTTCGTCCCCGTAAAGGCAAGAGCCTTGTACTCGCCGCGGGCGATCTCGGGATTCGCCTTCCTTATCATTATGAGCTTTTTATAGTAGGAATAGAGGCTGTCCGCGTCCGCTCTCTGGCGCATCGCCGTCTCATGAGTCTGGGCGGAGGTCTCGTAGGTCGAGCCGACGGGGTCCTTGACGGTGTCGCCGTCGCCCCAGAGCATGGCGAGACGCCTGTTCGCATCGGTGTTCGAGCCGCCGCGGCTTCCCTTCATTCCGAGCTCTTCCCCGTAGTAGATGAAGGGGGAGCCGGGGCCGAGGATGTAGATATTAGCGGCAAGCTGCATAGTGAACTTCTCGGTGGAGAGGAAGCCGGCCGCTCTGTCGCAGTCGTGGTTCGTTATGAAGGTGACTATCGTCGCGTCGGGGTTAAGACCAGCGACGTTGTGGAGATACTTGTCAACGTAGTTCGTGAGGGTGGTGACTCTGCCAGCCTTAGCGCAGTCGGCAATGAGACCGCTCGTCTGGGAGAGAGTGAAGTTGAAGCAGTTGAGAGCGGGATAATACTGGTCGGTTATCGCGTCGGAGTCCCAGACCTCGGCTACTGCGTAGATGCCGGGCTTATAGGCGCGGAGCTCGTCCATATACCACTTCCAGAATTCAGCGTTCTTGTCCTGCTCGCCATAATAGACGTATTTCGCGGCGTCGAAGCGGAAGCCGTCGACTCCGAGATCGAGGTAATACTTGGCGACATCGAGGACGGCCTGACGGACGGCGGGGTTGTCGTAGTTGAGCTCGGGCATATCGCCGGAGAAGTTGCACTCATACTTGATACCCGTTCCCGCAAGTGCGGCAAAGGCTCTGCCCGCGGGGGCGGTGTCGGATAAGCCTATGTAGGTATAGAAATCATAGTAGGGATCGTCGGTGTTCCCGGCCTTATGCGCCTCGGCAAAGGCGGTGAACCAGGATGCTTCCCTGTTTTCAAGGTACCGGGCATGTGCATGTTCCCGGTCCGGACACAGGCCATGGTCTTCCAGTGTCTTCCAGACTTCGTCCGAAACCGGCATACCCTGTGTGTCCGCATAGGCCGCCCTGGCTTCTCCGGTCACCGGCAGGTTTCTCTCCCCGGCCAGATGGTTCAGGATATTCGCCGCCAGGACGCTGCGGTTCAGGCCGCCGTCGCAGCAGAAGCAGATGCGCTCCGGGATATCCCGATAGTGCTGCATGTCGTGGAAACGCTGCACCGTCAGCGCTTCCGGATAAAACGTAAAGACCGGGCTTTCCCCGGGCCGGGTTCCCGCAAGATCGATGCCCTCTGCCAGCAGATCCCCGTCCAGCAGGCCCGGCTGATAGTACGCCAGGGTGATATGCGGCGTCAGGGGATAGGAAAGAGGCCGGATACAGTCGAACCGGTGATACAGTGCTTCCAGCAGTTCCCCGTCCTCCTCTGTCCGGGGACGGAGCAGAAGCACCAGCGATTTGGAGACCATATTCACGATCCGGTCCGCCGTCATGGCAATGGTTTTCCCGGCATACTGCTTTCGGATATCTTCCACAATTTCAGCGGCATCCCGGAGGCTGTTCTCAACTTCCTGCTCATATTCTTCTGCTGATCCTGAAGCCGTTTCGGGGCTGATCAGGTCATGCAGCGTCATGTGGATCGTGGACGCCGGAAGAGGCGCAGCCAGCATGCCGGAGCCGTTCAGATGGTGGTACAGCACCCGCTGCATCTGCAGGACCACCTGCAGGCAGGTTCTGTCCGGACGGAACACCACGGTGCCGCCCGGAAACGGCGGAAAGGTGCCGTCGGGGTTCACTTTCAGCTTCAGACCCTCATGGGTCGGGAACGTTCCCTGGACTTCCTGAT
>ONTN01000109.1 GCA_900320765.1 uncultured Eubacteriales bacterium | reverse complement strand
CCGTAAGCTTCAAGGACGCCGTCCGCTTCGAGAAGGGCGAGGGCATCGAGAAGCGCGTTGACGATCTCGCCGCCGAGGTCGCCAAGATGGTGAAGTAATCAGCTCTCACGTCAATATCCCGCTGTCACAAAACCGACAGCGGGATATTTTTCTGTTTTAATAAATCCAAGCCCCTTGATTTTTTGTTGCACGATGTTATAATACCGACATAGTGTATAGATTACGGAGGAAAAAGAATGAGCGAATACATACTTCTTACCGATTCATCCTGTGACCTGCCGCCCGAGCTGGCGGAGAAGCTGGGAATAGAGGTGCTTCCGCTTACCGTAACAGTCGGGGGCAAGGATTACAAGAACTATCTCGACGGGCGTGAAATAGGCTTCAAGGATTTTTACGCAAGGGTGCGCGGCGGGGAGAACGCCGTAACAGCCGCCGTAAATATGGATACCTTTCTCAGCTTTATGAAGCCGTTTCTTGAAAAGGGGATAGATATCCTCTATCTCGGCTTCTCGTCCGCCCTCAGCGGAACGGTGACGAGCGGAGCAATGGCCGCCGACGAGCTGCGCGAGCAGTACCCGGACAGGAAGATCTACGTTGTGGATACGAAATGCGCCTCGATGGGTCAGGGACTCTGCGTTTATCTTACCGCTCTTGAGAAAAACAAGGGCAAGGGAATAGACGAGGTCTACGAGTTTGCAAAGAAGACCGCGCCGCGCTGCATCCATTGGTTTACGGTCGAGGATCTTTTCTTCCTCAAGCGCGGGGGCAGAGTATCCGCCGCCACTGCCGTAGTAGGCACGATGCTGAATATCAAGCCCGTCCTGCACGTTGACGACGAGGGCAGGCTTATCAATATGGACAAGTCTCGCGGCAGAAAGGCGAGCATAAAGGCGATCTTCGAGAAGCTTCGCGCCGCCGCAGACAACAATCTGAAGGATCAGACTGTGTTTATCAGCCACGGCGACTGCATTGACGACGCGAGGTACCTTGAGAGCATGCTCTACGAGGCGGGAGCAAAAGAGGTAGTTATAAGCTACGTCGGCCCCGTAATCGGAGCCCACTCCGGACCCGGCACCATGGCGGTATTCGCCACGGGCGACGTCAGATAAATAATAAAGACCGTCCTTCCAGGAAACGGGAAGGGCGGTTTTCGTTTACAAAGCGCAAATTTTGGGTTATAATGTCGGCAAAGCATAAACCGGCGGTAATAACGATGAGAAAGACTCTATTGATAATAATATCCGCCGCTGTCGTACTTTGCGCGGCGGCGGGAATATATTTGGCTCTTTCCGGGAGAAATGCGGAGAGAGATGAGATAAGAGCGAAGGACCCGGCAAACGACGGCTGGACGGTTATAACCCTTGACCCCGGCCACGGCGGAAAGTCTCCGGGCGGCGTGGGAGTGTACGGCGGGGAGGAATACGTTGAGCGCGATCTCGTAATGCGCCTTGCTTTGTATCTCAAGGACGAGCTTGAGAAGTATGACCACGTCAAGGCCTACCTGACCCGCGAGGATAATTCGGAGAATCCCGGCCTCTGGGAGAGAGTGAAGATGGGAAAGGAGAACGGGTCTGACGTCGTGATAAGCCTGCACTTAAACGGCGGAAACGGGGAGAGGCGCGGCGCATCCGTCCTCGTGACGCACGGGAAATACGACCCGAAGGAATTAAAGCCAATAGAAGACGGGCTCGCCCTCTCCATCCTTGCTGAGATAGAGACTCAGATAGGCGTAAGGTCAAACGGACTGTATCTCGCCGACTCGAAGAAGGTTACATACCCGAACGGGGAGCCCGCTGACTACTACGGAATTGTCCGCTCGGGAATTAATCTCGGCATACCCGCAATACTCGTTGAGCACTGCTACCTCGACAACGACGAGGATTTTGAGCTTGCCTTGAGCACAGATGAGAAGCTGATGGCTCTTGCAAAGGCGGACGCCGACGGAATAGCGAAGTATTATGAACTGAAGCCGAAAACTGATGAATAAGAAAACACCCCTGCCGAAAAAGCAGGGGCGTTTTAGTTTTGATAGCCGTTATTCGGCGCTTATCATATAGTAGTAGACCGGCTGGCCGCCGTAGACCGCGGTCACGTCGGCGTCGGGGAAGTCGGCGCGGAATTTTGCGGCGACGGCGTTCGCTGAGTATTCATCGACGTCCTCGCCGTAGTAAACGGTGATGACCTCGCAGCCGTCCTCTGCAAACCTGCGGGACACGTTTGAAAGAAGCTCGGCGAGATCCTTGCCGGAGCCGACTATTCCGCCCTCGAGGAGGGCGAGATATTCGCCGGCGTTTATATTGAGCCCGTCGAAGTCGCTGTCGCGGCTCGCGTAGGTGATCTGAGCCGTCTTAACGGTCTTGGTGGCCTCGGTCAGCGCCTCGGTCAGCTCGTCGGTCTCAAGGCTGTCGTCAAACGAGATGAGGGCGGACACACCCTGCGGAATCGTCTTCGAGGGGATCACGATAACGGTCTTCTCGGTGAGTCTGTCACACTGCTCGGCCGCCATAATGATGTTCTTGTTATTGGGAAGCACGAAGACTATCTCGGCGGGTACTGACTGGACGGCCTTTAAAATATCCTCGGTGGAGGGATTCATCGTCTGTCCGCCGGTAACGAGAGCGTCGGCTCCGAGATTGCGGAATACCTCGCTGACGCCTTCTCCGGCGCAGACGGCGACGGTGCCGTACTTCTTCTCGGGCTCGGCCTCCTCCGGCTCTGCGGGCTCTGCGGGAGCCTCGTCCTTCGGATGGAGGCTTACCTTCGGCTCGGAGGCGAAGACCATCTGAGTGTGCTGATTGCGCATATTCTCAATCTTGACTGAGACGAAGGAACCGTATTTAAGGGCCTGGGTGAGGACCTCTCCCGGCTGGTCGGTATGTACGTGAGCCTTGATTATCTCGTCGTCCTCAACGAAAACGAGGCTGTCGCCTATGCCGCTGAGATAATCGCGGAGCGCCTCGGGGCTCCTGTGATTCTCGCGGTTTACGATGAACTCGGTGCAGTAGGTAAAGGTGATATCCTCATCGCGGAAGGCGGCAAAATTAGCTCGGTCTGAGCCTTTCCCTTCGTCACCTTCGGCGGTTACGGGGTCGCCCTGCAGGCAGGCGTACATTCCCTTTATCAGGAAGAGGTAGCCCTGTCCTCCGGAGTCGACAACTCCGGCCTTCTTGAGAACGGGGTTCTGCTCGGTAGTGCCGGCGAGAGCCTCTTCTCCGGCGGGAATGATGGTCTCAAAAAGCTCCATAAAGTCCTCGCCGCTCTCAGCGTAGCGGTCGCCCGCCTCTGCAACGAGGCGGGAAACGGTGAGTATGGTGCCCTCGGTAGGACGCATAACGGCCTTGTAAGCCGCAGCGACGCCCTCCTTGAGAGCAGAGGCGAAGTCGGCGACCGTCATCTCACGGACTCCCTTGAGAGCCTTTGACATACCGCGGAAGAGAAGGGAGAGGATAACTCCGGAGTTTCCCCTCGCACCGCGAAGCAGGGCTCCGGCGGCAGCGTCAGCCACGGCGGTGACCGTCGGCTGCGGATTCTGAGAGAGGGAGAGCACTCCCGCGTTTATCGTCATAGACATATTCGTCCCGGTATCTCCGTCGGGAACGGGGAAGACGTTCAGCTCGTTTACGAACTGCTTGTTCCGCTCAATGAGAGCGGCGCCGCTTTTTATCATCTCTGTATAGGCGGCGGCATCAATAGACTGTATCAAGAATGTTCCCTCCGTTTAATCTTTACTAAGAGAATCGACGTAGATATCAACGCTCTTTACCTTTACCCCGGTCGAATCCTCGACCTTGTAGCGCACCTCGGAAATAATGCTGCCCGCAAGAGCGGGGATGTTGACGCCCTCATCGATCACGATGTGAAGCTCAATGGAGATGCTTGAATCCTCGTTATACTTAACGTAAACGCCCTTGTGCATGCTCTCACGTTTAAGAAGATGAACAAGTATCAATATAAGGTCGATGGCATCGACTACACCGTAGAGATAGAAGACATAGAGGGCAACATCGCCAAGGTTATCGTCAACGGCAAGCCCATTGAGGTAGAGATGGCTCAAGCCGCCACCAAGCACCCCCACCCGAAGAAGGTGAAGCCAGCCGCTGCTCCTTCTCCTGCCGCCGCCCCTGCCGCCAAGGAGGAGACATCAGCCAAGCCACAGGTGGCAGCCGGCCCCGGCACGAAGGTCATCGCCCCACTTCCCGGCACCATCACCGAGGTAAAGGTAGCCGTGGGTGACACCGTGAAGAGCGGCGACACCGTCATCGTGCTCGAAGCCATGAAGATGCAGAACAACATCGAGGCCGACCATGACGGCACGGTGACCTCCGTATTAGTAACCCGTGGCGACACCGTGATGGAAGGTGCCACCCTGATAACCATAGGATAGCGATATGGGAACGTTTGAATTCATCTCAACCAAGTTTTTCGACTTCTTGTCGTATACGGGCTTTGCCAATGCCACCATCCCCAACATCATTATGATTATCGTGGGCGGCATCTTCATCTGGCTCGCCATCAGAAAAGACTTCGAACCCCTGCTTCTCGTGCCCATCGGTCTTGGCATCATTTTGGGCAACATACCTTTCCGTGCCGATGCCGGCCTGGAAATAGGACTGTATGAAGACAACTCCGTGCTGAACATCTTCTACCAGGGCGTGCGCCAGGGATGGTATCCGCCGCTGGTGTTCCTCGGCATCGGTGCGTTGACCGACTTCTCGTCGCTCATCAGCAACCCGAAGTTGGTGCTTATCGGTGCTGCAGCACAGTTTGGTATCT
>ONTN01000066.1 GCA_900320765.1 uncultured Eubacteriales bacterium | reverse complement strand
CGGCGTTCCGCTCCCAGGGAAATTCGTCGTCGCCGCAGCCGTAGGGGAAGCCGTTATACCCAATGCCGACGATGCGCTTTTTCTCGTTCACGATGCAGGCGCCCACCTGGGTGTTCGGGTCCTTTGAGCGGAGGGCGGACAGGAGTGAGACGCCCATAAAATAGTCGTCCCAGCTTATGTAGTTTCCGTTCTTCATAGTTTCCCCTTTCGTAATAAAAAAGGCGGGCATAGAGCCCGCCGGAAAGCCTTCCCCTTGAGGGGAAGGTGGCACGGCGTAGCCGTGACGGATGAGGTGTAGGCGCGGCTGCGCCGTTGTATTTGATAAGCCGCCGCTGAGCGGCGGACACCTCATCAGTCAGCTGCGCTGACAGCTTCCCCTCAAGGGGAAGCCTTTTTTGTTTTTTATCTGAGGCTTTCGATTGCCTCGCAGAGCTCGCCCACGGTGGTCACGTCCTTGACGGCCTCCTGGGGTATGGTCATCTGGAACCTGTCCTCGATGGTCATAAGCAGGTCGACGACGTCGAGACTGTCCGCGCCGATATCGTCGGCGAGGGAGGTGGACTCGGTTATGCGCTCGGGGTCGATATCGAGCTCTTCAACGATGATGTTCTTTATATCTTCAAACATTGTTTAAGACTCCTTTCTGGCTAAACGGCGAAAGATTTTGAGACGAAGCTGCGGCGGAAAAAGACCGCAATCAGCACCATTCTCTCGTTATCTTGTCCTTAGACGGCTGGGCGGGCGCCTCGGGTACCTCGGGCTGAGGACGGGGGGCGGAGGAGCGGGCGGGGCGTTCCTTCTGGCTTCTGGGGCGCTCTGCTTCGGGCTCGGCGCGCTGCGTCCTGTCGTATGCGACCACTACGCGGCGGTTCGGCTCGGTGCCGGTGGAATAGGTCGTAACTCCGTTAAAGCCCTGGAGGGCGGTGTGGATAACGTGGCGCTCGTAGGCGTTCATCGGCTCGAGGGTCATATTCCGCCTGTACTTTACGACCTTGGCGGCCGTCTTTCGGGCGAGGCCGGAGAGAGCGTCTACCCTCTTGGCTCTGTAGTTCTCGGCGTCCACGTTAACGCGGATGCGCTCGTTTTCGCCGTTGTTGATAACGTAGTTCGTGAGGTGCTGGATTGCGTCGAGAGTCTCGCCGCGCCTGCCGATAAGGGCTCCGACTCTCGCGCCGACAAGCTCGACGGAGACCGTCTTTTCGGCGGGATCATATACGGCCTTGGCCTCGGCCTCAACGTTCATTCTCTCGAAAAGGCCGGCGAGAAAGGTCTCGACCTCGGCAGTCTTATCGTTCTTTTCGCCCTCTGCGGGGGCGGATACCTGAGCCTTCGCGGGCTCGGGCTTCTCGGCCTTCTTCTCAGGCTTCTTCTCTGCTTTCTTTTCAGGCTTTTCGCGCTTGGGCTCGGGCTTCTTTTCGGGCTCTGGTACGGGCTCGGGCTGCGGCTCCTCGCCGGGCGCCTCGTAGCTCACCCTGACCCTCGCCGGAACGGCGCCGAAGCCCAGAAAACCGGTTTTGCCCATATCCAGGATCTCGAGCGAGACGTCGTCTATGCTGAGTCCCAGCGTCTTAAGGGCGGACTCGATCGCGTCGTCCTTTGTCCTGCCGGTAGCTTCTATTGACTTTATCATATCGTTACTCCTGTTTTTCCGCGCCGTCTTCCGCCGCGGTATCTTCGCTTTCAGCGTCTGAGCCGTTCTCAGAGCTGCGGTTATATCTGTCCGGATCATAGGCGCGGCCGCGGGCGTACTTCCTGTGGCCTACGCGGCTCGGCTCGTAATTCTCCTCGCCGGACTGGGCCTCCTGCCATTCGCGCTCGGCCTTTTCGCGCTCAGCCTTCTCGCGCTGAGCCTTTTTCTTCTTTGAGGTGGACTCGTTCTCCACCGTTGCGTTCATCGCCTTGAGACGCTCGGTCTCGGCTCTTTTTGCCTCAAGCTCCGCCTCGCGCTCTGCGCGCTTCTTGTCTATCTCCGCCGTCTCTACGGCGAGGATCTTCTTATAGTGCTTCGTGAGCACTATCTCCTGCACTATGGAGAGAAGGGAGCCCATCGCCCAGTAAAGGCCGAGGGCAGCGGGCATCATAAATGCAAATACGAGGGTCATTATCGGCATAAGGAAGGTCAGCATTCCGCCGGAAGCCTGCTGGCTGGGATCCATCGGCGGGTTCAGCTTCTTCGTGACGGCCGTAGTCGCGTAAGTCAGAGCGGCGGCGATAACGGGGATAAGGAAGAGACCGACATTCTGCCAGGAGAAGGTCGACCAGGTCCAGAACTGCCAGTTCGGCGTTGCTCCTAAGTCAAGACCGAGGAAGTTATAGAAGAGGGGACGGAGATTCTCCGAATAGGTCTTCATCTTCTCCGGACTGAGATGCTCGGTGATAAACTGGGAGAGCTGTATCTCGCCGTAGGCCGCGTTGCCGGAGGCAACGTAGCCGAAATTTGAGACAAGGTCGGTGATGAGGGCGCTGCCCTCGGCGATGACCTCCTTGGCGACGCCCATCATGCAGGTGATAGGCTCGCGGATAGCGTAGTAAAGGGCGATGAGTATCGGGAAGGGGATAAGGCTCCAAAGGCAGCCGGACATCGGGCTCGCGCCGGCCTCCTTATAGAGCTTCTGCATCTCCTCCGCGTATTTCTGCTTGTTGTTGCCGTACTTCTTCTGAAGCTCAGCCATCTGGGGCTGAAGAAGCTGGGTGCGCATCATGCCCCGCTTTGACTTCATCTGGAAGGGGAGCATTATGAGCCTGACGATGATGGCAAAAAGTATGATCGCGATACCGTAGTTATTGGTAAACTCATAAAGCCGCATCATCAGCCAGCCAAAGGGTTTAGAAATAGCTTCAAACATTGCGTAACTCCAATCTTCGGTAATCAGGGAACGGGATCGTAGTAGTCGAGCTCCTTAAAATGAAGGGGGTGGCAGCGGCTGAGGCGCTTTACCGCAAGCCAGTCGCCCTTTAGCGCCCCGTACTTCTCGATGGCCTCGTAGGCGTACCTCGAGCAGGTGGGCATAAAGCGGCAGCAGGGCGGCTTATTCGGCGAGATATGCTTCCTGTAAAAGCGTATCGCCCATAAAAGCAGTTTCTTCATTTCAGCGCTCCCAGCTTTCCCATAAGCTTCAGAAAATCAGCCTCGAGCTCGGTAAACTGGGCGTTTATCGCCCTTGAGCGGGCGACGACGACAATATCGTACCCCGCGGGAAAGCTCTCCTCATTGAGCCGGTATACCTCGCGCAGCCTGCGCCTTACCCTGTTGCGGACAACGGCGTGGCCGAGCTTCGCGCTCACGGTTATGCCGAGGCGGTTAAACTCGCCCCTGCGCCTGCGGATATATACGGCCATGAGCGGGGATACCGCCGTCTCTCCCTTTCTGTAAAGGCGGCGGAACTCGTGGTTTTCTTTAAGGCTTCGGGAAAATTTCAAGGAAATCAGACTCCTGTTCAGGTACGAAGCAATTTTTCTGCGTATGCTTCGCAAGGGCGAGTCCCCCCGCCCTTAAAAAATCACTTTTTACCTTTTCTTTCCACCTCAGTGGGTGAGCCTTGCGCGGCCCTTCAGACGTCTCGCGTGAAGTACCTTGCGTCCGTTAGCGGTGGACATTCTCTTGCGGAAGCCGTGCTCCTTGGAGCGGTGCAGCTTCTTGGGCTGATAGGTTCTCTTCATCTTTTTACACCTCCATAGAAAAGATTATACTCGACATCGCCCGTTTAAAAAGGCGAAGCAGTAGCAATTTTTGCCCGCGGAAAGCCCGCAGGGAAGTATATTTTACCCTAAAAAGGGGGGTCCTGTCAACAAAAAGTTTTTATAGGCGGCAATACGGGCTTATTCCGAGCGGATAACGTCCGCCACGTCGGACACGGTAACGTAGGATTTCGGGTCCACCGCGCGAACTACGGAGCGGAGACGGGGCACCTGAAAGCGGTTGACAACGAAGTAGATGACGGCCTTGTCCTTGCCGGAAAAGCCGCCCTTTGCGGGCAGGATCGTCGTTCCCGACTCGAAGGCCTCGATAAGCGCCCGGCTCACATCGTCCGGGTGCTCCGTTATCACCATAACTGACTTGGAGCGGTCGAGACCGTCCACTATGAAGTCCACGGCCCTGAGCGCCACCTGATAGGTGATGATGGAGTAGAGGGGCAGTATCCAGCTTTTGAATATTATCCCGCAGACTATGTAGAGAACGGAGTTATAGACCATAACGAAGCCGCCAATCGTAAGGCCGAGCCTCTTTGAGAAGACGACGGCCATTACCTCTATCCCGTCGATAGCCCCTCCGTAGCGGATAGTGAGGCCGGAGCCGACGCCGGAGATAAGCCCGCCGAATACGGCCGAGAGCAGAAGATCGGCGCCCGTGAAGGGCGAGGACGAGCTAAGGTCAAAGGGCAGAAGGGAGTTTATCACCCAGGCCGCGAGGGAGTAGACCGCCACGGCGTAGACCGAGTAGACGGAGAAGACAGTCCCCATACGCTTCCAGCCGAAGATAAACAGCGGCAGGTTCAGAATAATGAGGGCGAGGGAAAGGGTGAACCATTCCGGCGTTATCTTGCCGAGGAGCATACTCGTGCCGGATATGCCGCTGTCGTAGAGCCCGACCGGCGCTATGAACATAGTCACCCCGATGGCGTTTATTATGCCCGCCAGCGTGAGAAAGAAGAAGTTTGAGGCGTGAAGCCTCTGGCGCTTTTTCATAATTATTCCGTACCTCCGCAGTCAGCTCTTATATTCCAGATAGTATTCCGCAGCCTCCTCGGGCGAGGAGAAAAGGGGAATTGACCCGCTTTTCCCGCCAGCGGCGGAAACGCTGACGCCTCCCGCCTCGGCCTCAAGCTGAGCGACGGGCTCCTCCCTGTAAAAATGGTCGAGCCTTATGTGCTCAAGCTCGTGCTCGAGCCATATCCGCCGCTTCTCCTCGGGATTGCGGGAGTTTAGATAGATATCGAAGGAGCCGTCGTCATTCGGCACGACGGTCCCGTCTATCGCTGGCGGAAGCTCGACAAGGCGAACGTAGTAATCCGGGGTCCACAAGGCTTACTCGCCCCTCCTTCTAAGCTCCTCGATCATCTTCGCCGCGAGCTCCACGTCCTGCCGAGTCGCGTTTTTTGAGACGTGGAAGAGCATACGAAGATCCTCCCGCGCGGCGAGAGCCTGCAGTATCTCGGTGAGCTCCTTGTCGGAGTTTACGAGGCCGACGGCGTCCTCCCCGTGGAGCAGATAGTCGGCCGATACGCCGAAGAATTTGGAAAGCTTTTCAAGCGTTCCCGAGCGGGGCAGTATCCCCTCCTTCCAACGGACGGAGAGAGCGTTCGATATGCCGATGAGCTCCGCCGTCTGCCTGCTGTGGGGCTTAACGCCCTTCTGCCTGCACAGCTCGCAGTATCTCTCATAAAAAGTCATAGCCTGCCTCCAAAAAATTTTTAAGATTTAACCCTTGACAAGCTTAAAAAATTAGTGCTATTATCTATACATAAATTAAAAAGTTAAGCCTGAGCCTATAGATGCTTTAGTTTAGCTGTCCTGCCAAGCTTAACATATTAAGCAATACTTGTCAAGTAAACGATGATAAATTCCGCGAGAGGAAATTGCGAGGTTTTTTTCGCCGCGTTGAAGGCGAAAAATCGCAGGAATACTCTGAGTATTTCAAGATTTTGAGACAAAGCTGCGGCGGAAAAAGACCGCAATTAACCGAAGCGGCAATTAATCATTGTTTACTAAAGGGTGGGAGGTAAATTGATAGGAGAGAGAAGAACTGAGCCGAGAGAGGAAAAGCCCGTGCGTATATGCCGCCGCTGCGGCGGCGAGATATGGGCGTGGGAGGAATTCGGAGAGGACGGGGAGGGCAGAGCTATATGCCCGGACTGCGCCGACGACGAATGGATGGAGCTCTTGCCGGGAGAGAAGCTTGAGCTTTTGGGCTATGACACGAGGATGATAACGAGGAGGGAATACTATTGAAAAGAGGCAGACCGAAGAAAAGAAAGAGACCTGTGCGGAGAACGGGGCTTCCGAGATCGGCGGCGGGGAAGAAATGCCCGTGGTCGGACTCCTGCTTTACCTGCCCGAGGGAGGACTGCGTTTCCGACGGGAAGTATTATTTCAACGAGATACTCGATGAGGATTTTTTGAGGGAGCTGACCCAGGATTAGCTTTATTGCATTAAGATGATACCGATTATCTTGCTCGGGAGCAAGGCAGCTGTACATTTTCTCTCTTTGCAGACCGCAAAGAGAGAAAAATGTACATTTATTAAACTTATAAAGAATAAAGCGGCTGCATCTTAATGCAAAAAAGCCCCCGCGGCAGGCAGCCGCATAAGCCCCAACCGAATCCGTTGACAAAGCCTTTTTGGGGTGATAAACTTTAGTAAACGCTGATTAAATGCCGCTTCGGCGCCTGTCGTCGGCACAAGCTCTGTATCGACTCGCTTTCGTGTCACAACACGAAAGCTCGCTCACTCCGCTGTGCCTCCTCTTCCCATCGAAGCGACCACGCTTCGATGGGAGCCCTGAACTTTTCCGCCGCAGCTTTGTCTCAAAATCTTGGAATACACAAAGTATTCCTGCGATTTCTCGTCTTTGCTGCGACAAAAAAATCCTCGCAATTCGCTCTCGCGGAATTAATCATCGTTTACTTATAATAATGGGGCGGTGTGTGCCGCTTTTAGTCCGGCGCGAAAGAGGGGAGAAGCGATGGCATATTTGAAAAACCTGACGGAGTATCTTGAGCTGACGGCGAAGAGAGTTCCCGACAAGACGGCGTTTGCCGACGAGACGGAAAAGCTCAGCTTTTCAGACCTTCTCAGCCTCGGGAAAAGCATCGGCACGGCTGTTGCGGCTGTAACGGAGAGGGTGAACGCTCCCGTCGCAGTTTTTACCGACAGGTCGGTCTATCCTATAACTGGCTTCATCGGCGCTCTTATGAGCGGGAACTTTTATGTTCCCGTGGACGCGACTATGCCGCCCGAGCGTATGGCGTCGATAATGGAGGAGCTTTCCCCCGCCGCGATTTTATATAGGGACTGCGACAGAGAGACGGCGGAGAGGTTTTCCGAAATTGCCCCGCTTATTGCCCTTGACGGGACTCTGCCAGAAGGAAAGCCTGAGCTTTTGGCGGGGAGGCGGGCGAAAGTTCTCGATATCGATCCCGCCTACGTTATATATACCTCGGGGTCAACCGGATAGCCGAAGGGGATAGTTATCTCGCACAGGAGCGTTATAGACTTTATCGAGTGGATGGCGGAGAAATGCTTCATAGTCGAGGACGAGGTGCTCGCCAATCAGGCGCCTTTTTTCTTCGACCTCTCGGTAAAGGATCTGTGGCTCACGATAAAG
>ONTN01000067.1 GCA_900320765.1 uncultured Eubacteriales bacterium | reverse complement strand
TGCGGCGAAAGAAAGCTTTCGTGCTTTTCGGCGGTTATACCGGTGAGCGGCTGGAACCAGTGGGTGAAGTGGGTGGCGCCGTTCTCCACCGCCCAGTTCTTCATTGCCTGCGCGACCTGATCGGCGACGGAGGCGTCGAGGGGCTTGCCCTCGTCTATCGTTTTTTTCATCGTTGCGTAGGTCTCGGGAGTCAGACGCTTTTTCATAACGGCGTCGTTAAAGACCTTGGAACCGAAAAGCTCAGGCATTTTTAGCATGGCTTATACCTCCCATTTTTTTCTTCAAACGTCGGAACAAGTATATCAAAATCGGAGTCAAAATAAAAGGACAATAGAAATAATTTTGTCGCTCTCACGGAAATTTTTTTTATTCCGATTGACGAAACGGGTACGATGGTGTAAAATATCATCTGTATAAGGAGAAAAATTTTTCCGTTCCTCGGAACGACTACATAGGAGGTTTTGATATGGCACTTATCCCTCAGGCGAAATGCTCCCGGTGCGACAGGAAATATTCGGGGCTCAGGACGAAATGTCCCTATTGCGGAGCCAGAAGATACGTTAAGTCCAACCGCGCCGTTCCCAACGACAATTCAATGTGGAAGGTGATCCTCGGCATCCTTCTTCTCGTAGTTTTAATAGTAGCAGTCATCGTTCTTATTGCCACGAGCGGAAATACTGAGCCGGCAAGCGACAGTAAGGGCAGCTCCTCCGGACAGGAGACGAAGGTCGATGGGCAGGACGCCGATCCAGACGCGCAGAAGAATCCGGTGGAGACCGACGATAAGACGAACCCGCTGAATCCCGGCGGCAGCACGACTCAGCCTGAAGATCCCCAGCCGCAGCAGCCCGTTGAGCCTAAGGAGCCTGTCGAGACGCCCGCCGTCAAGCCGCAGAGCGTCGTTATAGTCAATGCGTCGAACGGGAAGCGTGCCGGCGTGTATAATAAGGATCTTGATATTTACGAATTCAGCCTTAACCGCGGCGATAAGTACACCCTCGACTTCAAGGTCACGCCGGACGGCGTTACCGACACGGCCGTCTGGGAGACCTCGAACGAGAGCGTTATTACGGTTCTCCAGAGCGGCGAGATAACCGCAGTCGGCGCCGGCAGGGCTTACGTCACCGTTACGATAGGCGGCGTTTCAAACCAGGTCCTCGTCCGAGTAAGAAACAGCTGAGCATCCAGAGCCGCCCGCAAAAGCGGGCGGCTTTTTCGTCCCAAGAAAAAAAGCCTTGACAAATTCCGCGACATACTCTATAATACAAAACGCTTCTTGTTGTGCGTGCGGCTTTAGCTCATCTGGTAGAGCGCCACCTTGCCAAGGTGGAGGTAGCGAGTTCGAGCCTCGTAAGCCGCTCCAAAAGCCGCGGACTCAATAGGTCTGCGGCTTTCACTTTTAGTAAACGCTGATCCAACGGCGCTTGCGGAATCGATCATCATTTACTATCATTTTTAAACATACATAGAAAACAGGGAGGTGGGTAAGTTGGCAAGAGGAAAGCATGAGAAAAAGCGCGTCCGTTCTTCGGGCAGCGCCGTATCCGTTTTGGACAGTGAGCCGAAAAGAAGCGTCGGAAGGTCTTCGCGCTCGGGCCGCAAAGTGCCGAAGCCGCTCACTGTTATAATGTGCCTCGCGCTTATTTGCGTGATTATTTGGGGCACCTTCGTATATTCGCCGACGCCTTTTATTACGAGATGGAGAGAGTATTTTATCTCGAGCGCGATGAGCACCTTTAAGCACCAGTGGCTCGCGACCGCACTGATCCCCGCGCCTGTCATCGACGGGGTGATGAAGCAGGCGGAAGAGGAGTGGAAGGAGAACGAGATCGATAAGTCGGAAGCTCCTCCCGTTCAGGAGCCCGATCCCGATAAGCCGTCCGATCCGGGCGAGATAACCGATCCCACCGATCCGGTCGCTGATCCGACGCACGAGGATGAGCCCGTCCCGGATACGGGAAATGAGCTCGTAGCAGCTTTTCTTGAGGAGTACTATCAGATAGACCCGGACACCCTTCCGGAAGACTTCGCCTCGTGGGGCCTCCCCTCGATCAAGGTCAAGGATATTGCGGACAAGGGCATCAAGACCCGCCAGGGCGACAGAGTCTGGGCGATAGACACTATAAACGGCATCCTGATAATTGAGATCAAGGGCGAGACGAGAGACGGAAAGTACGAGGGCAAGCTCGCAATTGTGAAGGACAGCTCGCAGACGATAATGGCTGCCGTGCCCGCGAATACCGAGTACGGCTACACCGTGCGCCGCTTCGTCGCGAGAAACGGGGGTATCCTCGGTATAAACGCAAATCCGTTCATTGACTCGAAGGGCGACGGCAAAACCGGAAACGGTACCGGCAACCTTGAGCACGCCATCGGCCTCATCGTTTCAAACGGCAAGGTCGTACATAAGAAATACGGCGAGGAGTCCTATCAGATGGGCGGCTTCGACTACGATAACAACTTCCTCGTAGGAACGAAGCTCAATCCGAAGGAGCTTCGCGACGCCGGAGAGTTCAAGCCCGTGCTGGTAGCTAACGGCGAGAGCCGCATATTCACGAAGTCGAGCTTCGGAATGGGCATCCAGCCGAGAAGCGCCATCGGCCAGACCGACAGTAAGGAGACTCTTTTCCTTATAATCGACGGCAGGAACGCCACAGGCTGGGGCACGACGGTCGCCGAGGTTGCGAGCATCCTCGTCCGCTATAACTGCTGGAACGCTCTCGGAAACGACGGAGGCTCAAGCGCAGTTATGGTTTACGACGGCGAGGAGATAACCGACTGCTCCGCCGTCTCGTCGCAGGGAAGAAACCTTCCCTGTGCCTGGGTGGTAAAGGCGCGATAATAACACAAAATGCAAAAGCCGCGGGTCTTTCCCGCGGCTATTGTTATAGCGTTAAGTCTTCGTCGAGGATCTCGCCCTCGGCGATTTTGTTTGTGGGACCCGTCAGGTAGATATCCCAACCGCCGTCCGTTTGCGAAACGGTGATAAAGAGGTCGCCTCCCGGCACGGTGATCCTTAGGTTTTTCCCGCTGACTAAGCCCCGGAGGGTGAGAGCGAGGGCGGTCGACCCGCTTCCCGTTCCGCAGGCGAGAGTGAAATCCTCGACCCCGCGCTCGAAGGTCAGCGCCCTGACCTCGTCTTTTCCGGTGACCTCGCAGAAGGTGACGTTCGCCCCCTTCGGGAAGCCCTCATACCATCTGAGCTTTCTTCCAAGCTCGCGTAGGGCGTCGCGGTCATTATCACCTGAGAGCTTATACGGAACGATGCAATGCGGGTGACCGGGCACGCCGAGCTCGATATAGCTAACGTCCAGTCCGAATACGTCCCGGTGCAGGTCTATCTTCGAGGGGCTGTTGAGCTTCACCGTGTACTGCCTCTCGCTGACCCTTCTGCCGGTAACGGTGCCTGAGGCGGTCTCAATGCGGATAAGCTCGCCGGAATTCAGCCCGCGGTCGAAGCCCCAGCGCGAGATGCAGCGGGCTCCGTTGCCGCACATCTCGCCCTCGCTGCCGTCGTTATTGTAAAAAACCATCTTAAGATCGCCGCCCGCCTCGGGGCGCTCGACCATCATAAGCCCGTCCGCGCCTACCGAGAGGCGGCGGGCGCAGAGGCTCTCCGCAAGAGCGGGATACATTTCGCGGGATATTTCGCCGGTGCGGTTGTCTATGATAATAAAATCGTTGCCGGCTCCCTGTATTTTCGTGAACTTCACGGTTATGCCTCCTTTATGAGAAGGTAACTACGTCCTCCGCTGGCTTTTCGGCGGGCTCTACCGAAAGGGCGGTGAGAACCGGGCCCTTCCTGCCGCGGTAGAGGAAATGCATTTTATAATTGACCTTCGCGGTGACCTTTACCCAATCCCTGTCGTTCAGGGTCCTGTAGTCCTCATAAACGCAGGGGAAGCCCACGAACTGGATATCCGCGGCGCAGCAGGTCATGGCAAAGCGGCCGGGCACGAAGCTGTTCTTGCCCGCCTTAGGGGATTTATATACCTGAGCGAGGAAGCGGACGGTCTTTCTATTATACTTCTCCGGCTCGTCCTGGCAGTCGAGGAACCATATACCGTAGTCCTCGTCGCCTATCTCTATCACGTCGGCATTTACGTCGAAGGGGAGAGGGTCGGGGATGTCGTCGTACTTAACGCTGCCGTCGGCATACTCGTAGGCGATGTCGCATTTTCTCGTCGCCTGACGGACGAGCCTGTGCAGCTCCTCGTGCGCGCCTTCGGCCTCGACGGCCTCAGCCCGGTTGAAAACTATTAGCTCGGATGGGGCTATCTTGTCAAGGAAGAGCGAGCGCATCGAATTATCCCTTGCGTAGGTCAGGGCCGTCTTCGAGTCCGCCGTCATAAGGCACTGATAAATCACCCAGTTTTCCGGTATGGAGGTGTAGAGCTCCTGCATCGTCCACATACCGTTATATTCTATGACGACCCTTCCCGCCTTTGCCTCGGCCTCGAGCCGGGAAAGATTTTCGGGATTCAGCTCAGACTTATCCTCAAGGTAGCTCACGGTGACGCCGGGGAAGGCAAACTTTTTGGGGTTATACTCCTCCTCGCCCTCCTCGCAGACGAGGAGAAGGGTGTTCTTGCCTGCGTCGAATCTCGGATCCTCAAGAGTTTCCTGAACGAAGCGGGTCTTGCCGGAATCAAGAAAACCGACGAAAAGATAAACGGGTATCTCTTTGTTTGGCATATCGTAGCTCCTTATACTCCGAAGAGCTCGGCAATCTTACCGGTGTCGAGCTTCGAGCCGATAACGACGAGCTTGCCGATAACGTCCGGCTTTGCCTCGCGGAATTCAAGCTCGCCGGGTACCATATCGAACTCGTACCAGACGTCTCCGCCGTCGACGATGCCCTTCGCGCGGAGAACGGCGCCGTAAAGCCCGGCGTCAAGCTCCGCGATGGCGGATTCAAGCTCGGCCTTCGTAAACTTCTTCGCCGTCTCAACGCCCCAGCTCACGAACACCTCGTCGGCGTCGTGCCCGTGGTGATGATGGTGGTGATGATGGTGCTCATGCTCATCCTCATCATCGTCATCGTGGGGATGGTGGTGATGATGCTCGTGCTCGTCTTCATCGTCATCGTCGTCGTGATGGTGATGATGATGCGCGTGCTCGTCTTCGTCGCCGTCGTTATCGTGATGATGATGGTGATGATGATGCTCATGCTCCTCATCCTCGTCGGCTCTTTCCTCGTTTGCCTTTCTGGCAAGCTCGCGGAGCTCGGAAACGAAGTCGCTGCCTCCGTGCAGCACCTCGAGGATCTGATCTCCGGTTATGAGATCCCAGTCCGTGGTGACTATGCTCGCCGTGGGGTTCTTCGCCCTTATGAGGGCGACGGCGGCGGCAAGCTTATCCTCATCCATGCCCTTGGTACGGCTCAAAACTATCGCGCTGGCGTGGCTGATCTGATCGTCATAAAACTCGCCGAAGTTTTTCATATACATACGGACCTTCTTCGCGTCCGCGACGGCTACAAAGGAGCGAAGCTCGATCGGGAGCTCGCCCGCAACGCCCTCAACGGCGCGGGTGACGTCGGAGAGCTTTCCGACTCCGCTCGGCTCGATGAGGATGAGCTCGGGCTCGTACTTCTCGATCACGTCCCTGAGGGCGGAGCGGAAATCGCCGACGAGGCTGCAGCAGATGCAGCCATCGTTCAGCTCGTTTATTCTAATGCCGCTCTCCTTAAGAAAGCTGCCGTCGATGCCGATCTCGCCGAATTCGTTTTCGATGAGGACGACGCGCTTGCCCTTGAAGCTCTCTTTTATGAGCTTTTTAATAAGAGTGGTCTTTCCGGCGCCTAAAAAGCCGGAGAAAATATCAACTGTAGTCATTTTAATAAACCTTCCTTCAAAAATACATTCTAATAATTATTATAACTCTTTTGTCAAGAGGCTTCTTCTGCTTCCGACTGAGCATCAAAGGCGCATTCGGGATAGTCGCCGGACCAGCTATAGCCATCTCCAAGCTCCACGTCGGTAAAGAAGCTGAGCCTTTCGGATTCGGGATCGGCAAGGGAAACGTCTATATGCCTCGGCTCACCGGAGTCTAAATACACAATGTTCCAGGAATGAGGCACTCCGTCAAGCTCGCCGCGGACTACGATGCAGTCGAGACCTCTTCTTGCCAGTATCCGTTTCATTGCGAGGGCAAAGCCCTCTCCGGCGGCCTTTCTCTGAACAAGGGCGCCGTAGGCCGTGTACGCCTGAGCCCAGGGAGAATATTCGCCCGCCTGCTCCTTCTCAAAGTCAAATTCGGCATACTCGGCGAGCCTGAGAGCGGCGGCGGATATGAGCTCTTCTCCCTCAAGCTCTTCTGTTCCGTCAAGCAGCCCGTCAATCGCGAGCTCGACCTGCGAAAGCCTTGACGCTGTCTCCTGATAGGAGTATGGGTAGGTGAAAACTATCTCGCAGATGCGCCTTTCGCCGGAGGCGGGATAGGATATCAACTCACCCTCCGGCCTGTAAAGCAGGGAGGAGGCGGAAAAGTAGAGCCCGTCCAGCTCCGCGTCGAGTGCGGCCGAGTCAAAATCGGGGTCGTCGCAGTAGAATGCGAGGGAGACCGTCCGCTTTGTAAGGGCGTCCTCAATGGCGGAGGGAAGCTCTTCGCCGCTTATCTCACCGAGTGCGGCGCACTCCGCCGCCGTCCGCTTATAAGTGATCGAGACGTCCGCCTCATATTGGGAAACGATGAGATCAAGGCTGTAGTTAACATAATATACGCCAAAAGCCCCCAAGGGCTCGGAGCCCGTAAGCTTTACGCAGGCGTCGGCAAGGTCGGAGCGGACGTCGCCTCCGTAGGACGTAAAGCGCAGGCGCCCGTAGCTTAAGTGCCGCTCAACAAGGTCGAGAAGGGCGGCGTCGAGCTCCTCTCTCGAGGCAAGCTCGATAACGGCTGAGCTGTCAGAGTAGCTCGGCGGGGAGATTGAATGTGGCTCGGAGTATCTGTACTCGCCGTCCGTTATAACGGAGCAGCCGGACAGAATTAGAGCGGCGGAGATAAGCGCCAGAAATCGCTTTTTCATTTGCCGGAGCTCCTTTCGTATAAAAATCATTCAAGGGATATCTGCTCGTTGCCGCTGTCCTCATCCTTAAGAAGGGCTCCCGCGGCGGGAAGGGAGCGCACCCTGTAGCGGGAGGCGTTCTTTATCCCGGTTTCGGAGATCATAACCGCGACGCCCTGGGTGTTCTTCGCGGCCTTCGGCGCAAGCAGGGCGCTGGAGAAGAGGACTGCTCTTCCGTCTGATGAGAATACGGCGATCTCCTTATCCTCGTAGAGCGGAATGATGGCCACGAGCTTGGATTTATCGCAGTAGGCGTTCTGCAGCTTTTTTCTGTTTGTCTTTGTCTCAAAGCCGGAAAGCTCGACCCTCGCCGCCTTTCCGTTTTCGTAAATATACAGCACACTGCCCTTGTAGCCCTTGGGGTCCATAACGAAAATGGCGTTTTCACCCTCGTCCATCTTTAGAACGGTGGGCAGATAAGCGCCGAGGGCGGAGGCCTTCGTATCGGCAAAGTCGGATAGCTTCGTCTTGTAGCACTGCTGCCTGTCGGTAAATACCATCAGCTCGGAGGCGTTCGTCGCCTCAAAGCTTGTACGCAGCCCGTCGCCCTCCTTGAATTTCTGCTCGCCGGACATTCTGAGCGACTGCGGCGTTATCTTCTTTAGGTAGCCCTCGCGGGAGAAGAATACGGTGACGGGATAGTCCTCGACAGGAGCCTCCTCAACCTCGTAATCCGTCTCGTCGTTATATACGATAGTGGTCTTTCTCGGAGCGCCGAATTTTTTGATGACGGTCTCGAGATCGGATTTTATTATGCTCTTTACCCTCCGGCGGGAGCGGAGAATATCCTCAAGGTCGGCGATATCGCGTTCAAGCTCCTTAACGTCGTTCAGCCGTTTCAGGATGTATTCCTTATTTATGTTGCGGAGCTTTATTTCGGCGACATAATCTGCCTGCACCTCGTCTATGCCGAAGCCGATCATCAGGTTCGGCACTACGGCGGCGTCCTCCTCCGTCTCGCGGATTATCTTTATCGCCTTGTCGATGTCGAGAAGGATCTTTGAAAGGCCGGTCAGAAGGTGAAGCTTCTCCTTCTTCTGCGTAAGCTCGCAGAAGACCCTGCGGCGAACGCATTCGCTTCTCCACGCCGTCCACTCCTCAAGAAGCTCCCTTATTCCCATAACTCTCGGCGAGCCGGCGATGAGCACGTTGAAGTTCGCAGGGAAGGAGTCCATCAGGGTGGTGGACTTGAAAAGCTTTGCCATAAGCTTGTCGGGGTCGGTCCCGCGCTTTAAGTCGATGGCGAGCTTAAGTCCGGAAAGGTCGGTTTCGTCGCGCACGTCGCTTATCTCGCGCGCCTTTCCGGTCTTCACCATCTCGGCGAGCTTATCTATTATCGCCTCGACCGTGGTGGTATAGGGTATCTCGTAGACCTCGATAAGGTTCTCGCTCTTGAGATAGCGCCACTTCGCCCTCAGCTTTATCGAGCCCTTTCCGGTCTCGTAGACCTCTCTGATCGCCGCGGGATCGTATATCACCTCGCCTCCGGTTGAGAAGTC
>ONTN01000141.1 GCA_900320765.1 uncultured Eubacteriales bacterium | reverse complement strand
TCCCTTGAAGTCCGTCACTTCCTTCTAGCTTCCGCAGAAGATGCAGGTGGGCTCGAATTTTTTCAGGATCACGCAGTCGTTCTCCGTAAAAATCTCAACCGGATCCTTTATCTCAAGATTCAGCGTCCTACGAAGCTCAATCGGCAGCACAATACGGCCGAGATCGTCAAGCCTTCTTACAATTCCCGTTGCTTTCACGTTATGTTACCTCCATTCCGATCGCCGCGCGATCGATCCTTCCCATATATTGTAACATACAGCAAAATTTTGTCAATACGGAATTTGCAAATTTTGTAAATTATTTTCCTGAGACCACAAAATATAGAAAATCGGTGCAAAACGGGGCGAAAGGGGGCGTTTTCATACGAATTATATTATGGAAACCGGGCTGCAGGTTGCTTTTTCTAAGTTTTTTCCGCCCGCACGTCCCAGCAGTTGACATCGGCGGCGTAATTTAATATAATTGAAAAGTTAGGGCTTTAGCCTAATAAATTGTTACGCGGCAGCCGGCCGCGGGAATGGAGCAGATTCAAATGAAAAACAGCGAAAAAACACTTGATATGATCGTAAACCTCTGCAAGGCGAGAGGCTATATCTACGCGGGCAGCGAGATATACGGCGGCCTTGCCAACTCCTGGGATTACGGTCCTCTCGGCGTGGAGTTCAAGAACAACGTTAAAAAGGCGTGGCTCAAGAAGTTCGTTCAGGAGAGCCCCTACAACGTCGGCCTTGACGCCGCCATAATAATGAATCCGCAGACCTGGATAACCACCGGTCACGTTGCGAGCTTTTCCGACCCCCTTCTTGACTGCAAGGCCTGCAAGTCCCGCCACCGCGCCGACAAGCTCATCGGCGACGAGCACCCCGAGATAAACGTGGACGCTCTCTCCTTCGACGAGATGGATAAGTTCATCGCCGAGCACGAGGACGTTGTCTGCCCCGTTTGCGGGAAGCACGACTTCACCCCGATCCGCAAGTTCAACCTTATGTTCAAGACCGCCATCGGCGTTACCGAGGACTCCTCCTCCACCGTCTATCTCCGCCCGGAGACCGCTCAGGGCATTTTCGTAAACTTCGCGAACGTCCAGCGCACCACCCGCAAGAAGCTGCCCTTCGGCGTATGCCAGGTTGGCAAGGCCTTCCGCAATGAGATCACCCCGGGCAACTTCACATTCCGCACCCGCGAGTTCGAGCAGATGGAGTGCGAGTTCTTCTGCAAGCCGGGCACCGACCTTGAGTGGTTTGCGTACTGGAAGCAGTTCTGCATAGACTGGCTCAAGAGCCTCGGCCTTAAGGAGGAGAACCTCCGCTACCGCGACCACGAGGCCGCCGAGCTCGCCTTCTACTCCAAGGCGACGACGGACATTGAGTACGCCTTCCCGTTCACCGACTGGGGCGAGCTCTGGGGCATTGCCGACCGCACCGATTACGATCTCGGCCGCCATCAGGAGGCCAGCGGCAAGGACCTCACCTACTACGATCAGGAGGCAAACGAGCACTATATCCCCTACGTTATCGAGCCGAGCCTCGGCTGCGACCGCGTTGCCCTCGCCTTCCTCTGCGACGCATACGACGAGGAGCACCTCGTTGACGGAAACGGAAAAGAGGACGTCCGCACCGTTCTCCACCTCCACCCCTTCCTCGCGCCCTTCAAGTGCGCCGTTCTCCCCCTCTCAAAGAAGCTCTCCGAGAAGGCCATGGAGGTCAGAAACGAGCTCGCGAAGGAATTTATGGTCGACTTTGACGACGCCGGCTCCATCGGCAAGAGATACCGCCGCCAGGACGAGATCGGCACCCCCTTCTCCGTCACCTACGACTTCGACTCCGAAACCGACGGCTGCGTTACCGTCCGCGACCGCGACACCATGGAGCAGGTGCGTATACCCATCGCCGAGCTCAAGAGCTATATCGCGGAAAAGGTCAAGTTTTAAGCTATGAGCTCATTTCTTTCAAAGCTCATTATACCGCGGCGGGAGCATAAGGACAGGCTTCCGCCCCGGCTTATGAAGGCGCTCAGGATACTGGGGTATATAAGCCTCCCCTTCTTTCCCCTCTTCTGCCTTTTGGTTCTGGACTATATGAACTTCTCCGGGCTGACGGCGCTCAAGACCTTCGTAACTCAGCAGACGCTGAGCCTTCTTTTCGAGATCATCGTTATGGAGGTCCTTTTCCTCGACCTCACTCTTCTCTGCGGGAGGGTCGTTATTTCCGGCGGGATAATGGGCGCTCTTTCCATAATCTGCGCCTATATCAACTACACTAAGATGGCGCTTAACGGCAATCACTTCCACCCGAGGGATATCACAATGGTATCCGACCTCGGCGGGCTTTCGACCTTTATAAGCGGTAACGTGCCGATATGGTATATCATCGGCAGTATAGTCATCGTTCTGTGGGTCGTTGCCTTCGGCCTTTTGGGCACGAGACTTCCGCTCCGTTGGTTCGTGCGTTTGCCGATACTCGCTCTCGGTCTTTTAATAACCGCTATCTCCTTTTCAAACAGCACTAAGTCGAACGCGATTTTGGGTAAATTCGGTATGTCCTTTATGGACTCAGCCCTTCAGACCTCGAACTACCGCGCGAACGGCTTTGTCGGCGCCTTCACGATAAACACGCTGATGCTGAGAACGGAGCCTCCCGAGGGCTACTCCGAGGCCGGGATAGCCTCGCTAATGGAGGGCTATGAGGGCGCGCCCGCCTCATCTGAGCAAAAATACGACGTTATCGTAGTTCTGAGCGAGAGCTTTTTCGACGTCCGGCGTTTAAACGGCACGACCTTTTCCGAAAATCCCATACCGAATTACGACAGGATAATAGACCTTCCCGGCGCTTACTCGGGTATGATGTACTCCACCGCCTCCGGCGGCGGGACCGTGAGGCCGGAGTTTGAGATACTGACCGGCCTCTCGACAGACTACCTGCACGACGTTTCGAGCCCCTACGAGCTCGTAAACGGCCCGGTAGAGGGCTTCGTATCGAATTACAAGGCTTCGGGCTATCGCACGGTGGCCTATCACCCCTACCACAAGGCTTTCTACAGCCGCGACAAGGCCTACGGCAATATCGGCTTCGACGAATTTCTCGGGGCTGAGGACGTGGCGGACGAGGTCTACCTCAAATACCGCCGCGGTCTCGTGACCGACGAATCGAGCCTTCGCGTGATGGAGCATATCCTCGATGCGTCAAATGAGCCGACCTTTCTTCTGACGATAACTATGGAGTGCCACCAGCCCTACACCCCGATGGAGGGCGACATTACCGAGATAACGGTCGAGAATCCGAATATGTCGGACGACGTGCTCGGCCTCGTAACCGTGTTTACGAACGGCCTGCACGACGCGGACAAAATGCTCGGCGACCTCGTGGACTATATCGACGGGCGCGATAGGCCGACGGTCCTCCTCTTCTTCGGAGATCATATACCCTCGCTCGGCGCGAACAGGGCGGCCTACGTCCAGTCCGGCACGACGGAGCAGGGCGATACTCTTGCGGACAACGAGTTTTACTACTCCGGCCCCTTCATCATCTATTCAAACACGGGAGCGGAGAGCCATATGCTTCCCTCGAAGAAGGATAACAAGGTCTCGAGCTATTACCTTCTTGAGATAATAGCCGAGATGACCGGAGCCAAAGAGACCCCGTACATGGAGCTTTTGGCGGATTACTATGAGAAGG
>ONTN01000079.1 GCA_900320765.1 uncultured Eubacteriales bacterium | reverse complement strand
ACGGCGAGGGCATTTCCAAGATCGGCGAGATAGGCGATCTCGCCGTAAAGCTCGATATCATCGAAAAGGGAGGAGCCTGGTACACCTACGGCGAGACGAGGATACAGGGCCGCGACGGTATGAAGCAGTATCTTAAGGACTACCCCGACGTCGCCGACGAGATCGAGGCGAAGATCAGGGCGAACGCCTATAAGCTTATGACGCCCCAGGCGAGGATAGCGGCTCAGGCCGCCGGCAGAGCCGTGGATATCTCAGCCGAGGACTTCGAGGGCTGAGAAAAGCGCGATGAAGCTTTCAAAGCTCGTTCAGTCGAAGAAAAGCCCCGACAGATGGTACGCCGAGCTTGAGTCGGGCGAGAGCCTGCGCGTCGGCCTTTCCGAGATAGCCGCCCTCTCCCTGTATGCGGGGCGGGAGCTATCAGAGGAGGAGACCGAAAAGCTCAGAGCCGGAAGCGCGAACTTTTCCGCGAAGGAGAGATCGCTGCGCCTTTTAAGCTTAAGGCAGATGAGCCGGAAGGAGCTTGAGAAGAAGCTGAGGGAGAAGGGCGCCGCCGAGGAGGATATCGCTTCCGCCGCCGACCTTATGGAGAGGATAGGAGCCCTGAACGATAATGAGTACGCCGCCGCGATAGTCCGGCATTACTCGAAAAGGGGCTACGGGAAGGGCCGGATAACTCAGGAGCTTTTTCGCCGCGGAGTGGAAAAGGAGCTCTGGGAGGAGGCGCTTTCGGAGCTTCCCGTGGAGACGGACGCAATAGACGTTCTCGTAAGCCGCCGGCTCAAGGGGAGAGCGCCGGAGGGCGAGGAGAAGAAAAAGCTCTGCGATATGCTGCTCCGCCGCGGCTACTCGTGGACGGAGATAAAGGAAGCCCTTAACCGATACGGGGCTAATACGGAAGAAATCGAGGAATATGAATAATGCCGAAGGTATGTCTTATCAGTCTCGGCTGCGCCAAGAACCTGATAGATTCGGAGGAGATGCTGTCCCTGCTCGACCTTAACGGGTACGAGATAACGGACGAGCTCTCCGAGGCCGACGCCGCAGTCGTCAACACCTGCGCCTTTATAGAATCGGCTCAGGCGGAGGCAATAGAGAATATTTTAAAGGCGGCGAGCTACAAGGAGACGGGGAAGCTCAAAAAGCTCATCGTCACGGGCTGCCTTGCCCAGAGGTACAAGTCCGAGCTTCTTAAAGAGATGCCGGAGATAGACGGGCTTTTGGGCACGGGAAGCGTTTCCCGCATAGTCGAGGCGCTGGAGGACGAGAGCGGGAAGAAGCCGGAATTTTATGAGGATATCAGCGCGCCCTTACGCGATGAGCAGCGCATAGTCTCGACCGGCCCGGGCTGGGCCTATATCAAGGTGGCTGAGGGCTGCAGCCACAACTGCGCCTACTGCGTGATCCCCTCGCTGAGGGGCAAGTACCGCTCCCGCCCGATGGAGCTCGTGGAGGCCGAGGCGAGAAGCCTTGCCGAAAACGGGGTGCGCGAGCTTATAATAGTCGCTCAGGACCCCACGCTTTACGGCGTAGACCTGTATAAAAAGAAGTCCCTCTCCGAGCTTATTAAAAGGCTCGCTAAAATAGAGGGCATCCGCTGGATAAGGCTCCATTATCTCTACCCCGACGCTGTGGACGACGAGCTTATCGATACGATAGCCTCAGAGGAGAAGGTGCTCAAATACCTCGATATACCGATCCAGCATATCAATAACGAGATACTTAAAAAGATGCGCCGCCGCGGCTCGGGCGACGATATAAGGCGGCTTATCAAGAAGCTGCGCGAGCGCATACCCGGCCTCGTTCTGAGAACGAGCCTCATCACCGGACTTCCCGGCGAGGGCGAGACGGAATTCGAGGAGCTGTGCGAATTTCTGCGCGAGGCGAAGATAGAGCGCGCGGGGGTATTCCCCTTCTCGCCGGAGGAGGGCACGGACGCATATGATATGCCGCACGTACCAACCGAGGTCGCCGAGGAGAGAGCGATGCGGATAAGCGAGCTCCAGGCGGAGATAATGGACGAATTCAACTTATCAAGAGTCGGCAAAAAGGTCACCCTCTTCTGCGAGGGCTACGATGAGGAGATGAATATGTACGCCGGCAGGAGCTTTGCCGAAAGCCCCGACGTTGACGGAGTCATATGGTTTACCGGCGAGGATATCAAGGCCGGAGAATTTTACGAAGCTGTTATCCGCGGCGAGCTCGACGGAGAGTGCGTCGCCGAATTGGAGGGAAACTAATGAAAAACGTAATGAATCTGCCGAATAAGCTCACGATACTCAGGGTCATACTTGTGCCGCTCTATATCGTATCCGTGTTTCTTATCTCAAAATACGTCGCGATAGCGGTGTTCATCTCGGCTTCCGTAACCGATTTTGCCGACGGCAAGATAGCAAGGTCACGCGGCCTCGTCACGAATTTCGGAAAGTTCCTCGACCCACTGGCGGATAAGCTCCTCGTGACAAGCGCCCTCGTCTGCTTTGTCCAGCTCGGGCAGCTTCCGGCCTGGGTCGCCATCATCGTTATCGGCAGGGATCTCGCCGTGGACGGGCTCAGAATGGTCGCCGCCACGAAAAACAAGGTTATGGCCGCCGGCTGGTCGGGCAAGATAAAGACGGCGACGACGATGTTCTGCATACCCATTATGCTCATAGAGCCGCTCGCGAGCCTCGGCTGGGGCATATTCACCGTTAATAACCTCTGCGTTGCAATAATCCTCGTCCTCAATATTTACTCGATGTGCGATTATTTCATCCACAACGGGAAGGTAATTTTGGAGCAGTAATTGACACGCGCCGCGCAAGATGCTAATATAATGTAGCAAAGTGAATAAAGCAGACGGCAGCTATAAGAACACGGTTTTGACGGGCATTTTTCCGCCAAGCCCGCTTCCTTGCCTTGACGAAAAACTGCTCCGTCAAAACTGCAAGGCACCTCACAGCGAGTAATTTTCGCGGGATTTTTGTTCCGCGAAGCGCAGATGGGCTGTCGCCCATCAAGTGACAAGGGGCAAAAAGCGCCGAAAAGGACCGCTGTGAGGCGTGTTATTGTAGCTGATGTCTGCTTAACCGCCGTGAAGAGGAAGAGTAACGGGGAAAGGGCATAAGAGAGGCGCCGCCATTGGCTGAAAGCGGAGCTTGCCGGGAACCCGTGAAGTGCGCCTCGGAGCGCGAGGGGAGGAAATGCCCCTCCGTCCTGCCGCGTTAAGGCAGCCTGAGTTATAAAACGGAGTGGAACCGCGTTTTTTCAAAATTACGCCTCCCGTGACGGTACTGTCACGGGAGCTTTTTGTTGGAGTGGATAGTGTGAAAAATCACACTATCACTTGAAATATGGCGTGTCGCTCGCCGCAAAGCGGCAACCGCGCCACATGCCATAATCTCCATTCAGCCGCTTGTGGAGATTATCATTACTATGGCCGGCGCAAAGCGGCAGAATGGAGATTGATATGGGAGAATTAAAAGAGCTTGTCGCCGCCTATAAGGCAAGGGACCCCGCCGCCACAGGGACGGCTGAGCTCGTGCTTCTTTACCCGGGGATAAGGGCTGTGAGAAGGCACAGAAGGGCAAGCTTTATGTGGCGCCACGGCTTTAAATTCATAGGAAGGTGGATAAGCCAGAGAACGAGGAAGCTCACGGGGATAGAGATACACCCGGCGGCGAAGATAGGCCGCAGGCTCGTTATCGACCACGGCGACGGCGTCGTTATCGGCGAGACGGCGGAGATAGGCGACGACGTGCTCATATATCAGGGCGTCACCCTCGGAGGCACCGGAAAGCACACGGGAAAGCGCCACCCGACGATAGGCAATAACGTACTGATCGGAGCGGGGGCGAAGGTGCTCGGCCCGATAAACGTCGGCGACAACAGTCGCGTCGCCGCGGGCGCCGTGGTTTTGAAGGATATACCGCCAAACGCGACGGCCGTGGGCGTTCCCGCGAGGATAGCGAGAATAGACGGGAAAAAGACGGACTACGCCACCGAGGTGGATCAGATAAACGTGACTGACCCCGTTCAGCTCGAGCTGTTGAATCTCAGAACTCAGCTTGACGAAATTAAGGATATACTAACGAGACTGGAGAGATAACGATGAAGCTTTACAATTCAGCGACACGCACGAAGGACGAGTTTGTGCCCAACCACCCCGATATCGTGAAAATGTACACCTGCGGCCCCACCGTGTACCATTTCGCCCATATCGGAAACCTGAGAAGCTATATAATGGAGGACGTGCTGGAAAAGTACCTCCGCTTCCTCGGCTACAACGTGAAGCGCGTTATGAATATAACCGACGTCGGACATCTCGCCTCGGACGGAGATACCGGAGAGGACAAGATGCTCAAGGGCGCAAAGCGCGAGCACAAGAGCGTTATGGATATAGCGAAATACTATACCGACGCATTTTTTGCTGACTGCGAAAAGCTGAATATCAAGCGCCCGGACGTTGTCGAGCCTGCGACGAACTGCATACCGGAGTACGTCAAGGTGATAAACAAGCTCGTCGATACGAATTACGCCTACAGAGCCGGCGGGAACGTGTATTTTGACACCGCGAAGCTCAAGAGCTACTACGTTTTCAACGACTTTAAGGAGGAGGATCTCGCCGTCGGCGTCCGCGAGGGCGTAGAGGCGGACGAGAACAAGCGCAACAGAAACGACTTCGCCCTCTGGTTTACGAAGTCAAAGTTCGAGGATCAGGCGCTCAAGTGGGATTCCCCCTGGGGCGTCGGCTATCCCGGCTGGCATATCGAGTGCTCCTGCATCTCGATGAAGCACCTGGGCGAGGATATAGATATCCACTGCGGCGGTATCGACAACGCCTTCCCGCACCATACGAACGAGATCGCCCAGTCCGAGGCTTATTTGGGGCATAAGTGGTGCAACTTCTGGGTGCACGTCGCCCATTTGAATACCCCGGAGGGGAAGATGTCGAAGTCGAAGGGCGAGTTTTTGACCGTATCGCTACTTCAGGAAAAGGGCTACGATCCCCTCGCCTACCGCTTCTTCTGCCTGCAGAGCCATTACCGCAAGAGCCTCGTCTTCACCTGGGAAAACCTCGATAACGCCGTCGGCGCTTACAACAAGCTGCTTGCGAAGGTAGCCGCTCTCGACCCTGAGGATGGGGAGCTCGATGAGGCCGTCCGCGCGGAGTACAGGGAGAAGTTCAAGGCGGCGATGGATAACGACCTCAACACCTCTATGGGCGTGACCTTTATCTACGACGCGTTAAAGGCGAAGACGAACGGGAAAACGAAGCTTGCGATCATCGGCGACGCGGATACGGTGCTCTCCCTCGGGCTTATTGAAAAGAGCGCCGCTCTGAGAAAAAAGAACGCGGCGGCTCAGCCCGCAAAGGCGGAGTTTACCGTGATACCCGAGGACGGAGAAGAAGACGAGGGCATAAAGGCCCGCCTCATCGCCCGCATGGAGGCGAAAAAGGCGAAGAATTTCGCGGATGCCGACGCTATAAGAGAGGCGCTTAAGTCCGAGGGAATAGAGATAACCGATATCCCCGGCGGTGTAAAGTGGAAGAGAGTTTAAGCTGCAAAGGAGAGAGAGCCATGACCGTAATAGTCATCGACGGAAACAGCATAGTGAACAGGGCGTTTTTCGGCATACGCATGCTGAATGCCCCGGACGGGACGCCGACGAACGGGATATACGGCTTCCTTTCCATTCTGAGGCGGGTGATGAACGACGTGCGCCCGGACGCCTTGGCCGTCGCCTTCGATCTGCACGGACCCACCTTCCGCAAGCTGAAGTACGATGCGTACAAGGCTCAGCGCAAGGGTATGCCGGAGGAGCTCGCCGTTCAGATGCCGATACTCAAAGAGGTGCTCGACGCGATGAACGTAAGCCGCTGCGAGCTTTCGGGCTGGGAGGCGGACGACCTGCTCGGCACGATCTCAAAAAAATGCGCCGAGCGCGGCGACCGCTGCGTCCTCGTCACGGGCGACCGCGACTCCTTCCAGCTTATCGGAGGGGGAACCGAGGTCTATCATATCAAAAGCCGGATGGGTCAGACCGAGGTGAAGGTCTACGACGAGGAGGCTTTCCGCGGGGAATACGGCTTCGAGCCGATAAATATTATCGACCTCAAGGCGCTGATGGGCGACGCGAGCGACAATATCCCGGGAGTTCCCGGAGTGGGCGAGAAGACGGCTATGGACCTTATTCAGAGGTTTACGACCGTGGACAGGATATACTCCGAGCTCGACTCCCTCGATATAAAGGATTCGGTCAAAAGGAAGTTAGAGGCGGGAAAAGAGTCCGCCATACTGAGCTATGACCTCGCGACCATCCGCTGCGACGCGCCGATAGAGATAAATATAGAGGATTTAGGGCTGAAAAGCGTCAATAACGACGCTCTCTACGCCCTGTTTACCCGCCTCGGCTTCAGAAAGCTCATCTCAGAATACGGGCTTTCCGAGCCCGCGGAGGAGAAGGCGAAGCCCTCAGACCTAAAAAAGCCGGAGAAGCGGGAGGAGTATTCCGAGAAGAAGGACGAGCTCAAAAAAAGCCTCAGCGGCAGGCTCTGCGGCTTTCGGCTTAATGAGGAAAAAACGGCGGCGGCACTATACCCGGAGGGCTCGGATACGGCGTATATCGTATCCGGCGAGGCGCTCTTATTCGCCCTCTCGCCCGAGGTGAAAAAGGCGGGCTTCAATATAAAGGACGATATACGCGAGGCTCTACGCCGAGGCGCTACGGCGGGCGGCTGGGAATTCGACGCGGCTCTCGCCGCCTATCTCCTCGACCCCGCGAGGAGCGGGTACGGGCTATATGAGCTCAGCGAGGATAACTGCGGCTTTAAGATAGAGGCGGGCGAGGAGGGCGGACAGCTCTCGCTCCTTTATGACGAGGGCGCGGAGCTTAAGCGCCTGTCTCAGGAGGCGGCGGCCTGCCTGTACCTCGCGGAAACCCTCGAGCCGAGGCTTGAGGCGGAGGGGCTCGAAAGAGTCTTCCGCGATATCGAGCTTCCGCTCTGCCCCGTGCTCGCGAAGATGGAGCTTGCGGGCTTTTTGGTGGATAAAAACGCCCTCTCCGCCCTCGGGGCGGCGCTTGAGACAGAGATAGAGAGGCTGACGGCGGAGATATACTCCCTCTCGGGCACGGAATTCAATATAAACAGCCCGAAGCAGCTCGGCGAGGTGCTTTTTGAAAGGCTTATGCTCCCAGCACCGAAGAAGATGAAGACGGGCTATTCTACGAACGCCGACGTTCTCGAAAAGCTGAAGGGACGGCACAGGATAATACCCCTCGTCCTCGAGTACAGGGAGCTAAGTAAGCTCAAGAGCACCTACGCGGACGGGCTTACGAAGATGATAGGGGCGGACGGCAGGATACACACGACCTTCCAGATGACTGTAACAGCCACGGGAAGGCTCTCCTCGACAGACCCGAACCTGCAGAATATACCCGTTCGCCGCGAGCTCGGCGGCGAGATAAGAAAGGCCTTCATCGCGCCGGAGGGTATGACCCTCGTCGACGCGGACTACAGCCAGATAGAGCTTCGCATCCTCGCCCACATAGCGGACGACGAAGCGATGATAGAGGCTTACAGGACGGGCGAGGATATCCACAGGCTCACCGCAGCCTCCGTCCTCGGCATACCGCCCGAGGAGGTCACGAAGGAGGAGAGAGGAAAAGCCAAGGCTGTCAATTTCGGCATAGTCTACGGCATTTCCGCCTTCTCCCTCTCCGACGATATCGGCGTCTCCGTCACCGAGGCGCGGGATTATATAAACGCCTATATGGCAAAATACAGGGGCGTTTCGGATTATATGGAGAGGACGGTGCGCGAAGCGAAGGAGAAGGGCGCCGCCTTTACCGAATACGGCAGGAAAAGGCCGCTACCCGAGCTTAAGAGCGCGAACTTCAATCTCCGCTCCTTCGGCGAGAGAGTGGCGCGGAATATGCCCATCCAGGGCACGGCCGCCGATATTATGAAGATAGCGATGATAAACGCCGACCGGGCTCTCAGCGCCGAGTGCCCGGGGGCGAGGCTCATACTTCAGGTGCACGACGAGCTTATCGCCGAGTGCCCGGAGGAGGACGCCGAAAAGGTCGCAGCTATCCTAAAGCGTGAAATGGAGGGGGCGGCTAAGCTCTCCGTCCCGCTGACCGCCGAGGTAAAATGCGGCAGAACGTGGTACGAGGCGAAGTGATGGAGATTAGAAGAGCGCGCGGCGCCGATATCGACGCCGTCGTAGAGCTTGAGAAGGCCTCGTTTGCCGTGCCCTGGTCGCGGTCCGGCTTTCTGTTTGAGCTCAGGAGCGAATACGCCGACTTCCTTCTCGCCTGCGAGGGGGAAAGGCTTTTAGGCTTTGCGATAGCCCACCTTGCCGGCGACGATTCGGAGCTTTTCAATATCTGCGTCGCCGAGAGCGAGAGAGGCCGCGGGATAGGCGGAGCCCTCATCGACGAGTGCGTCCGCCTTGCCGAAAAGCGCGGAGCCGGGCGTATGCTTTTGGAGGTCAGAGCCTCAAATAAGCCCGCAAGGTCGCTGTATCTTAAAAAGGGCTTTCAGGTCCTCGGCGTCCGGAGAAACTACTATGAGCTCCCCACGGAGGACGCCGTGATGATGGAGCGGGAGCTGAAAATAAACTGAATATGACTTTTGCGCCGCTATATACCATATATAGCGGCGCAATTTTGATTTAACGCAATTTATTCCGTGTTGACATAGGCATTATTTGGTATTATAATGAAAAAGTAACAAATAGTTACAACCAAGCAAAATCAAAGGAGCTGAACGGAAATGAAGCGGATAAAATTACTTCCAATCCTTCTGGCGGCCTTGCTGATAATAAGCGTCATACCCACCGCGTCTGCGAAGACGGACGCGGAGGCTCTTTTGAATTCCGTCACCCTGAGGCCGGATCACTTCCTCGCCAAGGGCAGCGCGGACTACGAATACGAGCTCAAGGCCGGAGGCACGAAAAACAGTATGTCCGGCCAGACCTTTATGCCGGAGGACGCCGACAAGCTGATAGTCGAGGCTATCGAGGCGAATACTACGGAGGATATGTCGAATTATCAGAAGGTCAAGGCGATGTACGATTTTCTTATTGTGCAGACCACCTTCAAGAATAACGGGTACGGAACGCACCAGTCGATATACTCCGTCCTCGTAATGAAGACCGGCTCGTGCTACGATTTCAACTACACTATGATGGCCTTCCTGCGCTATCTCGGGCTGAACGCCTACACGGTGAAGGGCTATACCTCCCGCTCGGGCGGCGGTATGGTCTGGCATCTGTGGGCTGAGGCGGTGATAAACGGCGAGGCCTACGTCTTCGATCCGCAGGTGGAGCAGAATATCTGCGGCAAGCGGGTGCCGACTACGTATTACCGCTTCTGCAAGAGCTACGACGAGGTCGGAAAGAACTACAAGGCGGAGAGCTCGGACAACAAGGTGATG
>ONTN01000025.1 GCA_900320765.1 uncultured Eubacteriales bacterium | reverse complement strand
TGCGAGGAGTTTTTCAAGGCCTTCTCGAGGACGGCTGAGATAACCCTTCACATAAGGGAGCTCGACGGTTCAAATTCGCACCACATAATCGAGGCGGCGTTCAAGGCCTTCGCAAGGGCTCTCAGCGAGGCCGCCGAGATCGACCCGAGACTTATGGGAGAGGTGCCAAGCACCAAGGGCGTGCTATGACCGCGATAATAGATTACGGAGTAGGCAACCTGTTCAGCCTGCAGTGCAGCTTCAGGGCCGTCGGCGCCGAGGCCGAGGTCACGGGCGATCCAGAAAAAATACGGGCCGCCGACAGGATAATCCTGCCCGGGGTGGGAGCCTTCGGAGACGCCGTCGAAAAGCTTCGCGAGCGCGGGCTCGACAGGGTCGTTATAGACGAGGCCGGGAGGGGAAAGCCGCTTTTAGGCATTTGCCTCGGTATGCAGCTTCTTTTTGACAGAAGCTTTGAGTACGGAGAACATACAGGCCTCGGCCTTATACCCGGAGAGGTGAGGCCGATACCAGATGGACAGAAGATACCGCACATCGGCTGGAACGCGCTGTTATTCAACAAAAAATCCCCGCTCTTTAAATACATAAAGGACGGAGACCACACATATTTTGTCCACAGCTATTACGCCCACTGCCCGGACTCTTACGTTTCCGCATATACGGAATACGGGACGAGGCTCACCGCCTCGGTCGAGAGCGGGAACGTTTACGGCTGCCAGTTCCACCCCGAGAAGAGCGGGGACGTGGGGCTTAATATCCTGAGAGCTTTTTGTGAAGTCTGATAAAGTGAGGAATAGTTAAAATGATCATTCTGCCCGCAATCGATATAATCGAGGGAAATGCCGTCAGGCTTTTGAGAGGAGATTATGAGAAGAAAACCGTGTACTCCGACGACCCGGTCAAGCTCGAAAAAATACCTCGATATCGGGGTAAACCGCGTGATACTCGGCACGGCCGCCGTGGAGAACAGGCCGCTTCTCAGAACGCTCGCCGCGAAGTACGGCGACAGGATAGCCGTCGGCGTGGACGTGAGAGACGGCTTTGCCGCCGTTAAGGGCTGGAAGGAGATAACGAACACCCGCCTTGAGGATCTGCTATTAGAGCTTGACGCGATGGGCGTCAAGACCGTCATCTGCACAGATATATCGAAGGACGGGGCTATGAGCGGCACGAACAGGGAGCTTTACTCATCACTTTGCGGCAAATACAGGATGAAGATAATAGCCTCGGGCGGAGTGTCTTCCCTTGAGGATATAACCGCTCTGCGCGATATGGGCCTTTACGGGGCGATAATCGGAAAGGCGATATACAACGGCGCTATCGAGCTGCAGGAAGCCCTGAGGGCTGCGAAATGATAACGAAAAGGATAATACCCTGTCTCGACGTGAGAAACGGACGGGTTGTAAAGGGTGTGAACTTCACGGGGATAGCCGACGTGGCAGACCCCGTTGAGCTTGCCGACCTATACTCGAAAAGCGGGGCGGACGAGCTTGTATTTTACGATATAACGGCCTCATTCGAAGAGAGGGCGATTTTCACCGATATACTTAAAAAGACGGCTGAGAGGGTCTTTATCCCCCTCACGGTCGGCGGCGGGATAAATACGCTCGAGGATTTCGCCCGGGTGCTCGCCTGCGGTGCGGACAAGGTCAGCGTAAACTCCGGGGCGATAAAGGACCCCTCTCTTGTCCGGCGGGCGGCGAAGAGATACGGCGACCAGTGCGTCGTCCTCTCTGTCGACGCAAAGCGGGTGGAAGGTGAGTTCCGCGTTTTCGCCAAGGGCGGAAGAGAGGATACCGGCATCGAGGCCGTAGGCTGGATAAAGAGGCTGACCGGCGAGGGAGCCGGCGAGGTCGTGCTCAATTCGATAGATACCGACGGGGTGAAGCGCGGCTTCGACCTTGAAATGCTCTTAGCCGTCTCCGAGGCGGTGAACGTGCCGGTGATCGCCTCCGGCGGGGCGGGCTGCGCCGCGGATTTTACGGAGCTTTTTACGGCACTTCCGCGGGTGGACGCCGGGCTTGCAGCCGGGATATTCCACTTCGGCGAGGTCACTATACCGGAGCTGAAGAGAGAGCTTAAACGAAACGGAGTGAACGTGAGATGCTGAATATATCTGACCTTAAATTTGACGAGCGCGGCCTTATACCCGCGATAGTCGTGGATGCGGACACAAAAAAGGTGCTCACCCTCGCCTATATGAACGAGGAGAGCCTTAAGATAACGATGGAGCGGGAGCTTACCTGCTTCTGGTCGCGCTCAAGGCAGGAGCTCTGGCTCAAGGGCGAGACGAGCGGGAATTTCCAGCACGTCGTTTCTATAACCGCCGACTGCGACAGGGACGCCCTCGTCGTTGAGGTGAACAAGGAAGGCCCCGCTTGCCACCTCGGAAACGAGAGCTGTTTTGCCGATAAGCTTTTTATAAGCGAGAATAACTCCGGCTTTGACCTCGACGCCCTTATGCACCTTATCAAGGGGAGAAAGACGAACCCGCAGGAGGGAAGCTACACCACCTATCTTTTCAACAAGGGTATCGACAAGATGCTTAAAAAGGTGGGCGAGGAGGCAACCGAGGTGATTATCGCCGCGAAGGATAATGACAAGGCTGAGACCGTTTACGAAATCGCCGACCTGTGCTATCATATCATGGTGATGATGGTGGAGCTGGGCATAAGCTGCGGCGATATCCTCGCCGAGCTCAAAAGCCGCCACGTTATCGACCATAAGGTGAAGCAGGAGAAGATGAAGAGTGATATTAAGTAATTACCACACGCACAGCCTTTTCTGCGACGGGAAGGACGAGCCGGAGGCAATGGTGAAAAGGGCGATAGAGCTTGGCTTTAAGGCACTCGGCTTTTCCGGGCACAGCTATAACGATTTCGACGGCTTCGGTATGGACGATGAGAAGGAGAGAGCCTATAAGGCGGAGATAAACCGCCTTAAGGAAAAGTACGCCGGGGAGCTTGAGATTTACCTCGGCATCGAGCAGGACTACCTCTCGCACCCCGTATCCGAGGGGTACGACTACGTTATCGGCTCGGTGCATATCGTGTACAAGGGCGGGGAATACTGCGTTGTGGATAACACCCTCTCCGAACTGATCAGCGCGATAGACAGGCACTACGGGGGAGACAGGTACGCCCTCGCCGAGGACTATTTTATGAGCGTCGCCGACCTTACGCGCAAGACGGACTGCGATATAATAGGACATATCGACCTTCTGACGAAGAACAACGAGCGCGGCCTTTTGTTCGACGCCGCCGAGCCGAGATACAGGCGGGCGTTTATGTCCGCTATCGAGGCGCTTAGCCCGTCGAGACCCGTTTTCGAGATGAACACAGGCGCGATGGCGAGGGGCTACAGAACCGCGCCCTACCCGAGCCTTGATATCCTTAAAGCCCTAAGGGAGAGAAACCTCCCCATAATGATAAACTCGGACTGCCACGATAAGAATAAGCTCGACCTCGGCTTTTCGCTATGCGAGGAGCTTGCGATACAGGCGGGCTATACAGAGCGCGTCGTTATAAAGGGCGGAAAATTCGAGACCGTCGAGATATAAAACAGCAAAAACGGTGCTCACCTCTGCTTACGCAAAGACAAATTGCGCGAAACCCAAGAATATTGACGAAAACGCTTGAAATGTTACAGATAAAATGCTATATTTAGTCATAGGGAGAGGAGAGTGACCAAAGTGGGAGATTCCAGTCATACCTTTGCGGCATATTTTAAGAGGACGGCAAGCCCCGCTATTGTTCTTGCGATACTGCGCGACAGGCCGATGTACGGCTATGAGATCACGGCTGAGATCGCAAAACGCAGCGGCGGGAGATACACGGTTTCCGTTTTGTACCCCATTCTCACGGGACTCGTTGAGGACGGATACATTGAGGAAGAGGAAAAGGTCATCGTTGACGGGCGCGCGAGGAGATACTATCGCATCACCCCCAGCGGACTTGAGCACATCAAGGAGGCGAGGAGGGAATTCCTTGAGCTTTCAGAAGTGTTCCTCAGCATCACGGAAGAAAAGTAAGCAACAAGACGCAAGAGATAACCCGGACGGATTATTCCGTCCGGGTTTTCGTTTAGCTGTCTGCTGTTATCGTTCGCGGGTCGGTGAGCTTCTGCTCTGAGTGATCCTTGAGGCTGGCGATTCTGAGACTTGAGCAATCGCGTCATTCTGCGTTTTGTCACGCATAATATGTTCATATAAATATACTGGATTGACTTCTATAATCAACTATGCTATAATTAATACCAGCCGTGAATGCTATGACAACAAAATGGTATGCAAAAAAACTGAAAGCCGACCGCTTTTTCGATTTGGGGAGTGATAAGATGAAAAGCTTTCACCAGCTTATGAGGACGCCCTTGCGCTCTCTTTTAGGGCTTTTGCTCATTGCCGCCTCATGTGCAATGCTCTGCCTCGGCGTAGGACAGTATGAAGCTGAGGTGGAGGCGAGAGACGGACTTGAAGGCAGGTTTACCACCGTCGCTGTTCCGACGAACAAATATATGATCGAATATGTCTACGACGCAGACGGACACGTTATAGGCGTGAGCTACTATAGCTCCCAGCCTTTTGAAATAGACGCTTTTATCAGGAGCATACCGGAGAGCTACCCGCAGCTTGAAGCTAAGGAGGCAAGTCACGGGCTGATATCGGCTTCTTGCCCGAAGCTTCAGCCGATAAACGTTGCCGCGCTTTCCGAAAATCTAAGGCTGAGCGGAGAGGGAGATACGATGACCCTGCCTTCGGATCAGCCGTATACCGAGGCAATGCTTGAGGTGGAGATCGAAAAGATAGGAAAACCGCACCGCGATGAGTACTTATCCGAGAACGAAAACAGCGGCGTTGAAATAGAGCTTGAGGGCAAGGTGCTGAGCGTGATCGCGCTTGAATCGGGCTACCGCGACCCTACAGGAAGCCGAGTGCGCTTGACCGCGAGATTTGCCAACGAGGAGAGCTTCTACGCTCTTGGCCTTGAGAAGGGCTCAAGGTGCCTTGCGTTCGGTATGGATTATACAGACGACGAGCTTGAACTCAGGCGCAGGATAGCAAAATCAGAGTTTGCTGATATAGCGGACATTTATGATGATATTGACCTTTCGGACATACATATGTTCAGCGCGGAAGAGAGGAGAAAGGCGGACAGACTAAACCCGGGCCTGAATATCGTTGCCGAGTACAGGTACTCGGATATGTACGCTGAAAGTCTTAGCAAAGCAGACCTCGATATGATAGGGAGAGTATCGCTCACCGTCGTAAACGATCCCCTGATACTCCGCAGTGCCGTAGACGCCGATACGGTGACTGAGAGGATAGACGGCAAGAGGGTTGAGGTGACGGCGGAGAAATACCGCGCGAAATACTCAATGCCCGCCCTTGTGAAGCTTGATGGGAGCGCTGAGGAATATTTAAGAAGCGAAGCAGGTGTAGAGTGGAGAAAATGGCAAGAGATTTGCGATATTGATTACCACGCTGTCCCCGTTATCGCAACGCCTAATATTAAGGCGGTGGCGCAATTTGCTGCGGAGGAGGCGGAAATAACGGAGGGACGCGGTTTTGAAAAGGAGGAATACAGCCAGGGTGCGAAGATTTGCGTTATTTCCGATACCCTTGCGCAAAGAAGCTCGCTGAATGTCGGGGATAAGCTGAAGCTCTCCTTCTACGAGCTTGATGAGAGCTTTGCAGCCAGAACGGGCTCCACTTATTTGCGTACCGCAAACGTTGCAGCGGCCTACTATTCGCCGCTCAGGGGCTTTGCCGCTGAGGAGGAGTTTGAGATAGTCGGCCTTTACCGGCAGAAAAACGAGTGGTCCGACGGGACCTATGCAATTTCGCCCAATACGGTGTTTATCCCCGAGGGCTCGGTTGCCTGCGAGGAGTATACCTCGAATAGCGGGATATTCAGCTCGATGACGATAAAGAACGGCTCCGCCGACGAGCTGGAGGGTATACTTAGAGAAAAGGGATATGAGGGACTTTTCGTAGTTTACGATCAGGGATACTCAACAGTTAAAGCTGAGCTTGAGTCCTTCTTTGGCGTATCGCGCAGTACGCTTCTTGGCTGCGCCGCAATATGGCTTGTTCTCACGGCGGCGTTCACAATACTCTTCCCTCTTAATAAAAGAGTAGATGCGGAGCGTATGCTCTCGCTCGGCGCACCGGGACGCGATGCCGTGCGGCACATTTTATTATCGGGACTTGGCATAACCGTACCGGGAACAGTTATCGGCACGGCTATGGCGTTCTTCCTTTCGGGTGGGCTTATTGAAAGACTCGGCGTTGCCGCAGGAGTCGGCATTAGGCTCAGCGTGCCGCCGCGGACAATAGTCCTGATCGCTGTATGTCAGCTTGCGGCCTTGGCGCTTCTTATCCTTCTGGCGGCTTGGACGGTTTCAAAGAAGGCTCGGAACATAAGGAGAAAAAAGAGGTGAGCTGATGCCCTATCTTATTACGAGAATGAGACGAAGACCGATGCGGTGTCTTTTGTCGATTATCTGCGCCGCCGCCGTCTGCGGAGCGATATTCGGACTCTTCGCGGGTGAGAGGAGCATGGATAAAAGCATTGACGCGGTATACGCCGAGTTGCCGGTAAAGTGCGCGATAACAAACCTTAGGGGTACGCGCTCTGAGGGGCTGAACATACCGGGCTGGGCGGTAAATCTTTTCTTTCAGGATGAGAGATACGGTCCCTCTCACCCGGAAACAATATTCCTTGGATATATAAAGGAGGTCTCTGCCCAGACCTCTATTCAGGCATTGATAGCCCAAAAGCCGTACACCCTTGTCGGCTTAACCGACAGAGGGGCCGCAAGGGAGCTTGCGGATGGAGGCGGCCGAATAATCGTATGGCGGGAAGGATATGACGAGAGCTTCTTTTCCGGAGACGAGAGCGGCTGCGTCGTTCCGAACGGGCTGTCGCAGCTGGAAAGCGTTACCGTTGAGGTTGCCGGCGTGGAGACCGTAACGGCGGAGCTCAGGGTCATCGGAACTTATTTCGGAACAGGAGATAAGGCGAATACAATCTATTGCACTTGGGAAGCCGTTTGCGATATTGAGCTTAACGCGAATCACGGCATAACCGCAAGCTCATTAAGCGCGGTTTTCAGCGATAACCGGAGAATAGACGAATTTTGGGAGAAATGCGGTTCTAAGTATTTTGCCTTTGTCGATCCGGAGGGTGTGCCTCAGGAGTGGGGCGTAACGATGTACAGATACTATCCCTTTGCTCTCGCAATTTACGACGATACGCTGAAAAGCACGGTTGCAAGCCTTGAGCAATCAAAAATAACCTTTATGATATTCGGGGATATTATGACCGCGCTGGCTCTTGTTTTTGGCTTTCTCCTTGGGGAACTCATCACAAAGGCGAGGGAACAGGAGCTGGCCCTTCAGTATATTCTCGGCCTTACAAAAAGCCGGGTGATAGCGGAGGTGATGGCGGAGCAGCTTACTCTAAGTCTTCTGGGCTTCGGTTTAGCTATTGGTCTTCTTTTCGCGGCTATCGGTATCAGCCCGCCATGGCTGAAAATAGCGATCGCTGCGGCGGCTCAGATTATAGGCTTTCTAATAGCTGCGTTAAGGGCGGTCGGCAAAAAGTCGCCGGAGCTAACCAAAGGAGTTGAGTAAAATGATAGTGCTTGAAAACGTATCGTATACATACAGCGATAAATCAAGAAAAACTGACGCGCTGCGCGGGGTTTCATACACGTTTGAGGAAGGGCGGCTCTATGCGATAATGGGCGTAAGCGGGAGCGGAAAAAGTACGTTGCTTTCGCTGATAGCCGGACTGCGTACTCCGACCGTCGGCAGAGTGTTGATCGACGGAGAAGATACCGCCGAGATCGACGCCTGCCGCCTCAGAAGAGATAAAATCTCTGTGATATATCAGGAACTGAACCTTTTCCCGCTGCTGACGGCGGAGGAGAATGCGGCATATCCCCTCACCATAAAACGGACGCCGCGAAAGGAAGCCGAGAAGAGAGCCCGTGCCTGCCTTGAGCGGGTGGAGCTGAAGCCGGAGCTGTTTGGGGCTCTGCCGAAAAAGCTCTCCGGTGGGGAGCAGCAGCGCGTTGCGATTGCCCGCACGTTGGCGGCAGGAAGCAAAATCGTGCTTGCGGATGAACCGACGGGAAGTCTCGACAAGAAAAACGGGGATAATATCGTTGAGATCCTTCAGCGCCTTGCGCACGAGGAAAAAGCCTGCGTCATCGTTGTTACGCACGATCCGTCCGTCGCCCAAAGGGCAGACGAAACGCTTACCATAGTTGACGGAACAATAGAAGAGAAGCAATAAAACTCCCGGACGGATTATTCCGTCCGGGTTTTCGTTTAGTTGTCTGCGGAAACGGTGCGCGGGTCGGTGAGCTTCTGCTCTGAGAATACGCAGTTGTAGCTCACGCTGACCTTTATTCGCCCCGCCGAGGTCAGGACGTATACGTTTACGAGGAAGTCGTCATGACCCTTGAAGTCGGCGACGTCGAAGGTGGAATAGTAGCTTCCGTCCTCGTTCTGCTTCGTTCTGCGCTGGCGGAGGGTAGTCCGCGTCTCGCCGCGCATTATCTCGGCGAATATCTCGACCCGCTCGAATTTATCGCTGTACTCGTCGAGATTGTACACCGTGAAGGTGGCGGTGTCCTCGCCGAAGTCGGCCTTCATCTCAAGGTCGATGTCCGCGAAGGCCTCTGAGAGCTCGTATATCACGTCGTCGATGCCGGAGAGCCTGTCCATAAATTCGGAGTGGTAGCCCAGGAGCCTGTCGAGCTCCGTAAAGCCGAAGGTCTCCATCAGGGTCGCCTTCTCGGAGTACAGGTTCGTTCCGAGGCCGAGGCGGTCGCCCTCTATCTCAACGCCGAGGGCTGCGAGGGTGGTGGGGAAGAGATCCATCGTGGCGTAGATCCGCCCATAGCCGGGATCCTCAACGCCCGGAGCGGGATTCAGGATAACGGTATATACCTTGCGCTGGTAATCCGGGTCGATATCGGCGGTAGTCCACGTTCATCGTTATATGGTCGCCCGAGAGGACGACGGTGGTGTTCTCATAGAAGGACTGAGCCTTTATCCAGTCAAGAAATTCCGCTATCTGCTTCGAGGAGCAGGACATTACCATCGAATACTGACTGCCCTCATAATTATCATCGCAGAGGGGGCAGACGTAACCGTCCGGGAAGTGGGTGTCAACCGTGAGCATAGAGAAGTTGAAGGGCTCGCCTGTGGCCGCCATATCGGTTATGTGCTTTTTGGCGAAGGTGAAGAGCCGCTGATCCTCATAGCCCCACCAGACCTTGTAATCCGCCGGTATCTCGCCGACCTGTTGGCTGTAGGGGTGATCCCAGACGGTATAGTTTCCGTGTTCGGTGAAGTAGACCCGACGCCCGCCGAACTTTCCGTCGGAGCCGATAAGAAAGGCCTGCTGATAGCCCTCGTCCGCCAAAATATCGCCGAGGGTGGTAACGCCGGGGAAGAACGTGTCCTGAAAGCTCATCGAGTTATTCGTGATGGGTATTTTTAGAGGGAGCCCGCTCGTCTGAGCGAAGAGGGCGCCCATCGTCCAGGTAGTGCCGAGGGTGGAGATGCCGCCGTTCACTATGCCCTCGCCCCCGGTGAAGGTGGGATTCTCCGCCGCGATGGCGGTGAGCTCGGGGATAACGTCCCTATCGAAGGCGCCGCCGTGCTCCTTATCCGAGTACGTCGACTCCACGGATTCGAGCCATATGTAGATGAGGTTTCGCTTCTTCTCCGGGAACTTGAGCTCAACGGTGTTCGGGTCAACGTAGTGCGTCTCAATGAATTCAGACTCCACCGCGCTCGAATTGAGATAGCCCTTTAGGTCGAGACGGTAGGCTGCGAAGACTGCGGCGGCGACGAAAGCTAAAAATGCGACGGCGGCGCCGATCCGCGAGAAGAGGCGGACGCCCTTCCACCTGCGCAGGAGAATGAGCGTTACCGTCAGGACGGCGATCAGAGCGGCGGAGGGCAGTACGGCGGTGAGCCAGAAGTCGCGCATTATGACCTCGCTCGTGCCCTCGACAGATATTTTCAGCATCGAGAATATCTCGATAAGCTTTATGTTGTCCCAATGCCTTGCCTGCCAAAGCCAGGTGAGCCATGAGAAGGCGGCAAGCCCCGTGAACAGAACAAAAAGAACGGCGGCGACGCGCCAGCCCTTTCTGCGGGTACGTTTTTCCTTTTCCATCATTTCCTCCGAAAACGGCAATTATACGAGGTCGAACCGCGGCGGGATATCGACGTAGACGTCGCTTCTCGGGTCGAAGATTATCACCTCGAGCCCGCGGCGCATGGCGTAATCCACGGTGGACTTAGTGCCGCCGCCCCCGGCGAGAACGGCAATCAGAGCCGAAGAGACGTCGACCATACGGCGGTTGCGGCGGATATAGCAGCCCTCGGAATACTCCTCCTCGAGGACGGTCACGCGGTCGCAGCGACTTAGAAGGCCCTCGTAGCGCTCCCTGTCCTCCTCGCCCCAGGACGAGGCCTGACAGCGGAACGGTACGGCTGCGATCAGGACGGCGTCAGAGCAGGTCTCCTTCAGCCGCAGGACGGTCTCGCAGAAATAGAAGTCGGCTCCTCGCGCCATACCGCAGACGAAATGCCTGTAGCCGCGCGCGTAGAGCTCGCGGCAGACAAGGTACATTCTTTTTTTGAGCGCCGCGCACCCGGGGGCTGATTCGTTATCGCCCCAGGGGAGCTTTTCCGGCCGGTGCCCCGTAAAGGCGCAGGTTATGCTTTTCGGGTCTGCGTTTTCCATAGTCTCGCTCCGTGTAGTTTTTCGCAAACGACATTATACGCCGCAGCGCGGAAAATGTCAAAGCCAGTCGGAGATTTTGAACGGTGGGAAAACATAGAAATAATCCGGGACGGCAGCGCCGTCCCGGATAAAGTTTCAGATAGCGCTTTTAGTCAGCGGTCGAGGGCTTCGTTTATTTTCTTCAGCCTTGACTTTATGGAGAAGTACTGGCTGCACCAGACGCCTGCGTAGATCGCGATAAATATACCGAAATAGCCCAGGAATCCCGCGACGCTGCGGTCCATCCAGTGAAGGAAATAGGCAATAGGCAGAGCGGAGAGGGAAGAGACGGCAAAGTGAACGGCCGTCATTTTGAGAAGGCTCCAGTCCTCTTTTTCCCAGATGACGGAGGCTCCCGCCCAAGCCGCCCCATAGAGCAGGGAGCATGCGGTCTGAACGGCTACGGCGTTTATCTCGCTGCCGCATTCGGCTGAAAGCTCGGGAGTAACGGCGTGAAAGGCCCCGTCGCCTATCGCATAAGATATGATGATGGTGATGAGAAGGGAGATAAGCACCCCGATCGGAGCGCCGAGAAGGCAGCGCTGAATTACTTTTTTCTTCATAATTGACACCTCACAGTCCCAATACAGTTTTGATTTTTGAAACGTAGCGCCGGGAGACGTAGCTCACCGAGCCGTCCGACATGGAAACGCAGATCGTCCCAGACATGGAAAGATCAAAGCGCTTCGCCTTTTTCAGATTGATGATTTCGGAATTTGAAATGCGGACAAAGTCACGCCTCAGCCGCGGCTCAAGCTCGTACAGCCGCAGGCGAAGGGCGTATTCTCCGTCCTCCGCCGCCGCGATGACCTTGCCGCCCTCAGCGTAGATGCGCAGTAGCTTATCCTGGTCGAGGATGCTGACGGTCCCTTCGCAAAAGCCCGCCAGCGTCTGCGGCTCAGGCTCCGAGAGCCTGCTCACAAGCTCGCTTACCTCGTCAGTCATTCGACTTGTCAGTACTATGACCTTAGGCTCAGTTACTGAGCTGTCGATTTTTATTTCGACTTGCATTTTGAACACCTCCCCGGTACGCTCGCATTATATTATCGGCGGCGCAGAAGTTCAAGCGGTTTTGAACAGACGGCCGTTTCTGAGCGACAGACGGTTAAAAAAGGGGCTCGTGTGATATCCACACGAGCCGTTTTTATGTTTTCGCAGCCGTTATTTAAAGCACTCTTCCCAATATACTGTGCCGAAGGTGTCGTTTACCTTTTGCGCCATATAGTCGAGCTTTGCCTTCAGGTGCGGGCAGGAGCAAACAAGCTCATAGTAGCTGTCGTACTTCGGATAGAACCACTTGACGTTATCGGGTCTGAATATCGTCTCGATTATCGTCGCCCTGTCCTCAAAGGGGCTTGTGGTCGAATAGTAATCGGTGAAGTAAACGCTCCCGAAATCAGCGTCCGCCTTGAGTATGAAGCTCTTTGCGCCGTTATTTTCGTAGTAGGAGTCGAAATTCATACCGTAATAGAAATCCGTCGGATTGAGGTCTGACCAGATGAGTTCAAAAGCGCCGGGGTCATCAAAAAGTATGCGGTCCTCGATGAGGTGCCAGAACTCGTGGTGTATAAGGTTTACGTTCACCCAGTCCGAGCTCATCGCGAGATTAAACCACGCCCCGTAGACGTATGAGATGCCGGCGGGCTCGAAGCTCTC
>ONTN01000084.1 GCA_900320765.1 uncultured Eubacteriales bacterium | reverse complement strand
GGAGAAGAGGGATAACAAGGTCGTGAATATCCACGCGACCACGCAGCTCCAGGTCGTGCTCGTAAAGCCCGAGCGCTTTGAGAACGCCGCCGAGATAGCCGACCACCTTCGCGAGAAGAGGACGGTCGTATTAAACCTCGAGCAGACGAACAAGGATATCGCGAGAAGGCTTATAGACTTCCTCTCCGGCGTGGCTTACGCCCAGGACGGAAAGATAAAGAAGGTCGCGGTGAACACCTACCTCATCACACCGTACAACGTTGATCTTATGGGCGATCTTCTCGACGAGCTGGAGAACAACGGTCTGTATTTTTGACCGCCCGCCGGCAAACATTAGATAAAAGGATGGGATAAGATATGCTGACACCGCAGAATATTCAGGAGCAGGAGTTCAACAAGGCCGTCTTCGGCGGCTATGATATGGGCGCCGTTGACGATTTCCTTGAGACCGTCAGCGCGGACTACACCGCGCTTTACAAGGAAAACGCCGTTTTAAAGGGCAAGCTCAAGGTCCTCGTCGACAAGGTGGAGGAGTACCGCTCCACCGAGGACTCTATGCGTATGGCCCTCTTGACGGCGCAGAAGATGAGCGACGATATGCTCGCCGAGACCCGCGAGAAGTGCGACGCCCTTCTTGCCGAGGCTCAGAAGAAGGCAGACACCACCGTGGCGGACGTCAAGGGCAGAGCCGACCGCGAGGAGGACAGGCTCGCCTCGATAAAGGCAGAGACCGCGAGGTTTGTCGCCCTCAACCGCGAGCTTATAGCGAATCAGGCGGAGTTTTTGCGCAAGGTGACCGAGATGACCGGAGAGCCCGCCCCCGCCGATGCTGAGGACGAGGCTCCCGTATTCTCCCCCGAGGGCGGCGGAGCGAGACCGAAGGGCGCCGCCCGCTCGAGAGATAACGTTTGGGAGAAGCCGAAGGCCGAGCCCGCGCCCGAGCCTGTCAAGGCCGAGCCCGCCCCCGCGCCCGTAAAGCGCGAGCCCGTGAAGCCCGCCCCCGCGTCAGCAGAGGAGACGAGGACGGATATCGAGTCCTTCGTGAACGATATTATGGAGGAGAGGGGCGCCTACGACGAGTCCCTTGAGGAGACGAAGAGAGTTCCCGACCTCAAGCTTGAGGAGGTCGCGCAGGAGAAGCTCTGGACGGAGGAGGACGAGGAGATAACCCCGCGCCCCAAGTTCAAGTTCGACGACCTGCAGTTCGGCTCCAAGTACGAAGAGGGCAAGAAATAAATATAAAGCGGGGGCTCTGCCCCCGCCTAAGTATGTTTTGACATTTGACTTTAGGAGAGAAATATGGATTACAACGCGACATTAAACCTGCCGAAGACCGAATTCCCGATGCGCGCCGGACTTCCCCAGAGGGAGCCCGAGATGCTGAGGCGCGATGAGGAGCTCGGCCTTTACGCGGAAATGCTTAAGAAAAACGAGGGAAAGCCCGCCTTTATCCTGCATGACGGCCCTCCCTTCTCGAACGGGCACCTGCATATGGGTCACGCCCTCAACAAGGCGATAAAGGACTTTATCATCCGCTATAAGTCGATGACCGGCTACCGCACCCCCTTTACACCGGGCTGGGATAACCACGGTATGCCCATCGAGTCCGCTATAATCAAGCAGCAGAAGCTGAACCGCAAGGCTATGACGATCCCCGAATTCCGCGACGCCTGCCACGAGTTCGCACAAAACTTCGTCGATATCCAGCGCTCGGAGTTCAAGCGCCTCGGCTTCCTCGGCGCCTGGGATATGCCCTATCTCACGATGGACCCGAAGTTCGAGGCCGAGGAGGTCAAGGTCTTCGGCAAGATGTACTCAAAGGGCTATATCTACAAGGGCAAGAAGCCCGTTTACTGGTGCCCGCACGACGAGACCGCCCTTGCCGAGGCCGAGATCGAGTACGCCGACGACAAGGTCACGACCATCTTCGTCAAATTCCGCGTTGAGGACGACCTCGGGAGGCTCTCCGGGTACGCAGACCTCAAGAATACCTACTTCGTTATCTGGACGACTACGACCTGGACGATACCCGGAAACCTCGCAATCTGCTTAAATCCCGCCCTCGATTACAGCCTCGTCCGCGCCTCGAACGGGGAGAACTATATAATGGCGACCGAGCTTTGCGAGTCCGTCCTCAAAAAGGCTGGCCTCGAGCTTTCCGAGACCCTTCATATTTTCAAGGGCGGCGAGCTTGAGCTCATAACCGCGAAGCACCCCCTCTTCGATCAGACGAGCCTCGTCATACTGGGCGACCACGTCACCCTCGACGCCGGCACCGGCTGCGTCCACACCGCCCCGGCTTACGGAGCGGACGACTACAACGTCTGCCGCAAGTACCCACAGATCCCGCAGGGCCGCGATCTCAAGGTGAACGTGGACGACAGCGGACGCTTCAATTCCTTCGCCGGGAAATACGAGGGTCTCTCCGTCCTCAAGGCACACGAGCCCATTTTCGCGGACCTCGTCGCCGCCGGCGCTATCCTCGCCTCCGAGGATATGACCCACTCCTATCCGCATTGCTGGCGCTGCAAGAACCCCATAATCTTCCGAGCCACCGACCAGTGGTTCTGCTCTGTCGACTCCTTCAAGGAGGAGGCCGTCAAGGCAGCGAAGGCCGTTACCTGGACGCCCGACTGGGGCGAGGAGCGCATGGCGAGCATGATCCGCGAGCGCGCCGACTGGTGCATCTCCCGCCAGCGCCATTGGGGTCTACCGATCCCCGTGTTCTACTGCGAGGATTGCGGAAAGCCCGTCTGCACCGAGGAGACCATCGGAAAGATAAGCGAGATATTCCGCGCCGAGGGCTCGAACGCCTGGTTCAAGCGCGAGACCGCCGACCTTCTGCCCTCGGGCTTCACCTGCCCGCATTGCGGCGGCAAGGTATTCACGAAGGAAACCGATACCCTCGACGGCTGGTTCGACTCCGGCTCCACCCACATCGCCTCGATGGAGCTCGACGCTCCCGGCACCTGGCCTGCGGACCTCTACCTTGAGGGCGGCGACCAGTACCGCGGCTGGTTCCAGTCAAGCTTGCTCACCGCCGTGGCGGTCAAGGGCTCTGCCCCCTACCGCTCCGTGCTTACCCACGGCTGGACGGTGGACGGCGAGGGACGCGCGATGCATAAATCCCTCGGCAACGGCATCGCCCCCGAGGATATCATAAAGAAATACGGCGCCGACCTTATCAGGCTCTGGGTCGCCTCCGCCGATTACAGGCTCGATATGCGCTGCTCCGAGAACATTTTCAAGCAGCTCTCCGATAAGTACCTCAAGATAAGGAACACCGCCCGCTATATCCTCGGCAACCTCTCCGGCTTCGAGCCCGATAAGGCCGTCGCCTATCAGGATATGCTGCCCCTCGATAAGTGGGCCCTCGTCCAGCTCGAGGCCCTGCGCGAGAAGTGCATAGCCGCGTACGAGAAGTACGAGTTCCACGCCGTATCCTACGCTATCCATAACTTCTGCGTGGTCGAGATGTCGAACTTCTACCTCGACGTAATCAAGGACAGGCTCTACTGTGACGGAGTCGAAAGCCTCTCGAGAAAAAGCGCCCAGTCCGCCATCTACGTCATCCTCGATACCCTCGTCCGCCTGCTTGCCCCGATCCTCGCCTTCACGGCAAACGAGATCTGGCAGGCTATGCCGCACGGCTCAGACGACGATACGAGGCACGTCATGCTGAATGATATGCCGCAGGCTCACCCCGAGCGCGTCCTCACCGAGGAGGAGAGCGCGAAGTGGGCTTACGTTATGAAGCTCCGCGCCGACGTGCTCAAGGCGCTCGAGGCAAAGCGCGCCGACAAGTCCATCGGCAAGCCGCTTGACGCCGAGGTGACACTCTTTGCGACCGAAAAGGCCGCCGCCGAGATCGAAAAGCTCGGCGATATGGACCTTGCCGCCGTCTTAATCGTATCCCGCGTCCACGTTGTAAAGGGCGAGGGCGAGGGTCTTGCGGGCGAGACCGAGGGCGTTACCGTCCTCGCCGAGCCCTGCGATAAGGAGAAGTGCCCGCGCTGCTGGACGAGAAGCGCCACGGTCGGCGAGGTAAAGGCTCATCCCGAGCTCTGCCGCCGCTGCGCCGAGGTCGTATCAGCTCTCGAATAAATAAACCCATACCGCGGCGAGCTTAGCCCCGCCGCGGCTTTTTTGGAGGAAGCTATGATCTATCTATTGATCGCACTTGTCTGCGTAGCTCTCGATCAGCTTACGAAATATCTGATAACCTCCGATCTTTCGTGGGGTCAGCATATCCATCTGATCCCCGGGGTTTTGGGGCTCACGCGGATAAAAAACACCGGTATGGCATGGTCGCTGATGTCGGAGAGCGATTTCCGCTGGGTCCTCGCAGTTATATCGGTAGCCGTGAGCATAGTACTCATCGTGATACTAATAAGAAACAAGCTCCCCAAATGGGAGAGCTTCGCCCTCGCCCTCATCCTCGGCGGAGCCGTCGGTAACGCCGTTGACAGGATAATGCTCGGCTACGTCGTCGATATGATCGAGACCGAGTTTATATCCTTCCCCGTCTTCAACGTGGCGGACAGCTTCATCACCGTCGGCGCTGCCATTTTCGTTATCCTCTACGGGGCTCGCTCCATAAGGGAGGAGCGGGAGAAAAAAGCCTCGTCGATGCCCGAGCTAAAGAGACTGAGGGAGAGCCGCGAGAAGAAGAGCGGAGAAAACGATGACGAAGACAGTAGCCTGTGACCGCGACGGAGCGCGGCTCGACGCCTTTCTCTCCGAGAGCCTTCCGGAGCTAAGCCGCAGCTTCATAGCCGGGCTTATCGACTCCGGCTCGGTCACTCTCCGGGGGAAAAAGCTCAAAAAGAGCTATAAGACGGCGGCGGGGGATATGTTTTCTCTCGACCTTCCCGAGCCGCGGGAGCTAGAGGTCAGCGCGGAGAATATCCCCCTCGATATCGTATTCGAGGATTCGGACGTTATCGTGGTGAACAAGCCGAAGGGAATGGTAGTCCACCCCGCCCCGGGTCACTCCGGCGGCACTCTCGTGAACGCCCTTTTGAATCATTGCGGCGATTCCCTCTCCGGGATAAACGGCATTATCCGCCCCGGTATAGTCCACAGAATAGATAAGGACACCTCGGGCCTCATCATCGCGGCGAAGAACGACGCCGCCCATAAATTCCTCGCCGACCAGCTTAAGGATCACAGTCTCTCAAGAGTTTACGAGGCCGTCCTCGTCGGCAATCTGCGCGAGGACTCCGGCACGGTGGACGCCCCGATCGGCCGCCACCCGACCGACAGAAAAAAGCAGGCGGTCACGGAGAAAAACTCCCGCGAGGCCGTCACACATTGGGAGGTCATAGCGCGCTATCCCGGCTTTACCCACGCCCGTATGCGCCTTGAGACAGGCCGCACCCACCAGATAAGGGTGCATATGGCGTATATCGGCCACCCCGTCCTCGGCGATACGGTCTACGGCTCGAAAAAGCCCTGGCCCGGCCTCGAGGGTCAATGCCTCCACGCAAAAAAGCTCCGCTTCATCCACCCGGCGACGAAGGAGCCCGTAGAGTTAGAGTGCGGCCTGCCCGATTACTTTATAAAAGTATTAAAAAGCTTATAATAGTGCCTCCGTTATAGAACTGTTATTTTATTACGAGAAATAAATATTTTTTCAAAATATATTTGCAAAAGTAACAGTTTAGATAACTATCGGATGATATATTATAGTCAAACAAAGGGGCGAGGCAAGGGCGCGAGCCCCGAATAAAAACCCACGAAAGGATGTTTACTATGAAAAAGGCTATTATGATAATAATCGCCGTTATTTTTGTTATCGGAGCGTCGGCAATCACCGCGACAGCCGACGGGCTTTTGCCCGAGGCGGAAGACGGAGTCATCGAGCTTACTGAGGACGTCAGCCTCACCGAGACCCTGTACCTCACTTCGGGCGTAACGCTCAAGGGTAACGGCTTTGCGATAAAGGCCGCCGAGGGCTTCTCCGGCACCGACCTTATCGTCGTGAGCGCGGGCGTCGAGATGGATGACGTTACCCTCGACGGAAACGGACTTGTGAGAGTAGTAAGAGTGACGTCCGGCAGCCTCAAGACCGTTGGCTCCGTCATTAAGAACGGCAGAGCCGGCAGCGGCAAGGGTGATTGGACGAACGGATACGGCGGCGGAGTCGCGGTAGAGTCCGGAGCCGCTTACACGGCGGTTAACACCGTTATAAAGAATAATGAGGCGCTTTATGAGACCACCAACAGCCCCGGAGGCGGCGGAGTATGCGTATCCTGGGACGCCTCCTTCACGATGATCGG
>ONTN01000075.1 GCA_900320765.1 uncultured Eubacteriales bacterium | reverse complement strand
CTTTAATCTCGTCAGCCGCTCTGACGCTTGCTCCCGAGGGGGCGGCGACGAGGGCGGTGCGTCTCGCATGCGGGCTGATGTCGGCGGCCGCTCTGATGAGCGCCGTCCTGACCTTTGATTACGACGAGTTTTCAAGAGAGGCGGCAAAATACAGGCAGGAGCTTAACGAGGGCGCGTATAACGGCGGTGAAGAGGCTGCGGTGCAGACGAGATTTATCATAGAATCGCAGCTTAATGAATATATATTGGACAAAGCCGAAGAGCTTGGGCTTTCAGGCCTCGCAGTCTCGGTTAGGTGCGAATGGGCGGACGAGGGCTTCTGGTACCCGACGGGCGCTCAGATAAGCGGAAACGCATCCGAGATGACTAAGGAAAAGCTCAAGGCGTATATCGAGGCTGAGCTTGGGATACCGAAGGAGCGGCAAATATGGAGTACGGGTGATGAAAATAAAAATCAATCTCAGTAAAGTCAAGGAGCTTCTGCGAAAAAACGCCGCTCTGTTCGCAATCGGCGCGATCGGCGCCGTGCTTCTTCTATGGCCGTCCGCGGCGAAGACGAATAAGGCTGAGACGGAAGCGCCGGAGAGCGAGGACACAAACGAGGCAGTCTTTTCCGTCGAGGCGGAGGAGGAGAGAATAAGGAGCCTGCTTGAAAGCGTGGAGGGGGTGGGGAGCGCGAGCGTGCGCCTCTCGGTAAAGGGCACGGAGGAGACCGTGTACATGGAGGACAGGAGATTCACGTCGGACGGAAGGGAGGAGACGGCGACTACCGTAACCGTGCCACGGGGCTCGGGAACGTCGGAGGCCGTGGTCGTAAAAAGGATAAAGCCGGAGTACGTCGGCTGCGTGGTGGCGTGCTCGGGCGCTGGCTCTGACTCGGTGCGGCTTTGGGTCACTAAAGCTGTTCAGAGCCTTACCGGGCTGAGCGCCGACAAAATAACGGTGCTGAAATCAAAGTGAAGGGTGGAGGAACAATGAAAGTGTTTAAGAGAAACGCCGTGATAATCACGGTACTTGTCTTTGTTTGCGTGGCGGTATACTTAAACTGGTCGTACGATAAAAAGACTGAGGATGCAGCAAAAAAAGGCGCGGAGATAGCGAACACGGGCTCGGAGACAGTAGACAAGACGACAACGCCGGGCGGCGCAGGGACGATATCCGCTGAGATCACGGACGAGGAAAAGCAGGAGGTGAAGACCGCGGAGACCGGGCTTTATTACGCCGAAGCCGACCCCGGCTCAAAGAAGGAGACGGCCCTCACGATGCTGGAAGAGCGCTTTGCCGCTATAAGGCTCCAGCGCAAGGAGGCGAGGGACGAGGCTCAGTCCGCCCTCGAGACCGTGTCCAAGTCCGAGGGAGCGAGCAGCGAGACGGTAGACGCGGCCCTGAAAAAGATGGCTGAGCTCGCTGACCTCTCCCTTAAGGAGGCGGAGATCGAGACGATAATCAAATCAAAGGGCTTTACCGACTGCGTCGTCTATCTGACCGAGGACTCAGCGACAGTTACGGTGGCCTGCGAGGTCAGCCTCTCGAACGCCGGCGTCGCCCAGATTACGGACGTGATAATTTCGGAGACGGGTCTCTCCGCAAGCCAGCTCAAGGTCATAGAGCTTGAATAAAAAAGCAGCGAAGGACGGAAGACGCAGCCTCCCATCCTTCGCTCTTTTCATTTCTCGTTTTCCTCCGCGCAGTTATCGAGCACGCGGACGCCCATCTCTGTCCAGTCCGGGGCTGAGAACTTCTTTACGCTCACGGAGTCGAATTCCTCGCATAGCCTCTTTTCCGGGTCGAGCCTGATGCTCTCTCCGTCCGGATATTGGGGCTTTTTCTTCTTTTGGGGCATAATAAATCACCTCGGAATTATTTTTCCGAGGTGACAGTTTTTTATTCAAGCTCAAAGGCTCCGGTGTAGAGCTGGTAGTACGTGCCCTTTTCAGCTATGAGCTGATCGTGGGTGCCGCGCTCGATTATGCGCCCGTGGTCGAGCACCATGATAACGTCGGAATCCATTACCGTACTGAGCCTGTGGGCGATAACGAACACCGTTCTGCCCTCCATCAGTTTATCCATACCGCGCTGGACTATCGCCTCGGTGCGGGTGTCGATCGAGCTCGTGGCCTCGTCGAGTATCATTACCGGGGGATCGGCTACAGCGGCTCTCGCGATGGCGATAAGCTGGCGCTGACCCTGCGAGAGATTCGATCCGTTAGACCTCAGCTCGGTAGCGTAGCCCTGCGGAAGCCTCGTGATGAAGTCGTCCGCTCCCGCGAGCTTCGCGGCGCGGATGCACTCCTCGTCCGTGGCGTCCAGCTTTCCGTAGCGTATGTTATCCATAACGCTTCCGGTAAATAGGTTTGTCTCCTGCAGAACAATGCCGAGCGAGCGGCGAAGATCGCTCTTTTTTATCTTGTTTACGTTTATGCCGTCATAGCGTATTTTTCCGTCGGCAATGTCGTAAAAGCGGTTTATAAGATTCGTGATCGTGGTCTTTCCCGCTCCCGTGGCGCCTACGAAGGCGACCTTCTGACCGGGCTCTGCGTAGAGCGTGATGTCGTGGAGAACGGTTTTGCCCTCCTCGTAGGCAAAGTCCACGTCGAACATACGAACGTCGCCGCGAAGCTCGGTGTAGGTCACCGTGCCGTCCGCCTGATGCGGGTGCTTCCACGCCCATTTTCCGGTGTGCTCCTCAGTCTCCTTTATGCTGCCGTCGTCCGCGATCTCGGCGTTAACGAGGGTAACGTAGCCATCGTCAGCCTCGGGAGCCTCGTCCATAAGATCAAAGACGCGCTGCGCACCGGCCATACTCATTACGATAACGTTGACCTGCTGCGAGAGCTGGTTTATGTTTCCGGTAAACTGCTTTACCATATTGAGGAAGGCGACGAGAATGGAGATATCGAGAACAGGGAACCTTCCGAATAGCCCGCCGACCGCGGGGTTTGGAAGACCGGAGATGAGATAAAGTCCGCCGACCACGGCGATAAGCACGTAGAGAATGTTTCCAATGTTCATTATTATCGGACCGAGGGTGTTCGCGTAGGCGTTCGCCTTGCGGCTGTTCTCGCACTGCTCTTCGTTCAGCCTGTCGAAGCCCTCAGCCGATGTCTCCTCGTGGTTGAAGACCTTGACGACCTTCTGACCGGCCATCATCTCCTGAACGTAGCCCTCGGTCGCGGCGACCGACTTCTGCTGAGCAACGAAGTATCTCGCGCTCCCGCCGCCGAGCTTTGTGGAGACGAACATCATCAGGATAACGCCGAAGATGATGAGCAGGGTGAGGGGCAGAGAGTACCATATCATAATGAAGAAGACTACGAGAACGATGGAGCCGGAACGGAGCACGGCCGGTATCGACTGGCTTACGAGCTCGCGCAGGGTGTCCACGTCGTTCGTGTAGTGGCTCATTATATCGCCGTGCTTATGAGTGTCAAAATACTTGATCGGAAGATCCTGCATCTTGTTGAACAGGGCCTTTCGCATCTTGTTCAAAAAGCCCTGAGTCAGGATAGCTGAAAGCTGGGTCTGGAAGAGCATGGCGATAAGGCTGAGAACGTAGAGAGACGCGAGAATTATGATAAGGGGAAGTATCTGCTTAATTGCGGTATCCCAGTCTCCCGACTCGGTAAACGCTCCGATGATCTCGATGACCTTCTGGGTGAAGACGGCGGGTATCGCGGATACGGCGGAGGAGAAGACGGTGAGCAGGCAGATCATCGGGAAGAGTACGGGATAAAACTTTCTGGCGTACCCTACCGTTCTCTTTATCGCCTTGAAATTGAAAGGCGGGCGCTTTTTTCCGCCGGACGCCTCTTCGGGGCGGCGATTATTCCTTGCCATCGCTTTCGCCTCCCTTCGTCTGCTGGTAATAGGTCTCGCGGTAGATCTCGCTCGAGCTCATAAGCTCCGAGTGCGTGCCCATCTCAACGATCCTGCCCCCGTCCATAACGAGGATGAGGTCGGCGTCCTCAACGGAGGCGACGCGCTGTGCGATGATTATCTTCGTGGTGTCGGGTATGTACTCCCTGAAGCCGCGGCGGATAAGGGCGTCTGTCTTCGTATCGACGGCGCTCGTCGAATCGTCGAGAATGAGTATCTTCGGTTTTTTGAGAAGGGCGCGGGCGATCGTGAGCCTCTGCTTTTGACCGCCGGATACGTTGGTGCCGCCCTGCTCTATATGTGTCTCGTAGCCGTCGGGGAAGCTCATAATGAAATCGTCCGCCTGGGCGAGGCGGCAGGCCTCGCGAAGCTCCTCATCGGTAGCGGAGGCGTTGCCCCAGCGGAGATTCTCCGCGATAGTGCCGGAGAAAAGCTCGTTTTTCTGCAGAACCATGGCGACGCTGTCGCGCAGGACCTTGAGGTCGTAGTCGCGTACGTCGACGCCGCCGACCTTGAGCGAGCCCTCGGTAACGTCGTAAAGCCTCGGAATAAGCTGAACGAGGGTCGTTTTTCCGACGCCGGTGCCGCCGAGTATCCCGACCGTCATTCCGGACCTTATATGCAGGTCAACACCGCTGAGAGCGTCCTTCTTCGCGTCGGCAAAGTATTTGAAGCTGACGCCGTCGAAATCGACAGAGCCGTCCGCCACATCGGTGACGGGCTTTTCCGGAGAGACTATGCTCGGCTTTTCGTCGAGCACCTCGCAGACGCGCTTTGCCGCCTCAGCCGCCATCGTCATCATAACGTAGACCATGCTGAGCATCATAAGGCTCATAAGTATCTGCATACCGTAGGTCAGCATAGCCGAGATCTGACCGACGTTTATAATCGTGCCGTGGTTCTTGATAACGATCTGCGAGCCGACGAGAAGAACGAAGACCATATTCCCGTAGACGCAGAGCTGCATGAGCGGGGAGTTCAGGGCTACTATCCTCTCGGCGTGGGTGAAGTCGTTCTTTATGTTGTCCGACGCAGAAGCGAACTTCGTCTTCTCGTACTCCTCTCTCGCGAAGCTCTTGACGACGCGCATGGCGCGGACGTTCTCCTCGATGGATTCGTTCATCTTATCGTATTTTTTAAAAACCGAGCGGAAGGCCGGCATTGCCTTTTTTGCGATGAACATAAGCCCGACTACCAGAATGGGGATCAGCACGACGAAGCTTGTGGCGAGAGCGCCGCCCATCCTGTACGCCATAATAACGGAAAAGATAAAGTTCAGCGGGGCGCGTAGAGCTATCCTTATCAGCATCATAAAGCCCATCTGGACGTTCTGAACGTCCGTCGTCATCCTCGTTACGAGGGAGGATGAGGAGAACTTATCGATATTGGCGAAGGAAAAGGTCTGCACGTTGTGGAACATATCGTGCCGTAAGTTTTTGGCAAAGCCCGTGGACGCCTTTGCCGCGGTAAAGCCCGCAAGGCCGCCGCAAGAGAGGCTGAGCACGGCGAGAACGACGAGCACGGCGCCGGTCGAGAGAATGCTTCCCATATCAAGGCCGCTGTTAATAAGGTTTACAAGCTCGGCTGTTTTGAAGGGGATTATCGCCTCGATAACGACCTCCGCGATAATGAAAAGCATTGTGATTATCGCCGGAGCCTTGTACTCCCGAACGCAGCGGGAGAGCTTTTTTATCAATTCATACCACCTCACTGTCTAAAATAAATACATTTATATGATTTTACTCTGACGCACGCCTAAAATCAAGGCGGAAATTAGACAAATAATATCCCTTTGCCGTTTGGCGAAGGGATATTTTGCAAACTTTTTATTAAGCGGCGCTTCAGCGGCGCGAGAACATCACAGGCTTCGGCTTCATCTTTATGCCTGAGATTATGCCCATACAGGCGAAGCTCGTGACTACTGACGAGCCGCCTGATGAAAAGAAGGGGAGCGTAAGCCCGACAACGGGGGCGACGCCGAGGCACATACCGAGGTTTTCAAAGGTCTGGAAGGTGAGCATAGCGGCGACGCCGACGGAAATAAGCGCGCCGAGCTTGCTCTGGCTTTTGTACCCAACGTAGACGCAGCGGACTATAATAGCTACGAGAAGGACGACGATGGCGAGGCAGCCGACGAAGCCGAGCTCCTCCCCGGCAGCGGAGAAAATAAAGTCCGTCCTCTGCTTCGGAACTGAGCCGGACTGGGTCATCTGACCCTGGCCGAGCCCCTGGCCGAAGACGCCGCCCGAGGCTATCGCGGCCTTCGACTGGTTTACCTGCCAGGTGATGCCGAGACCGGTGGGGTCGACGCTCTTGGGGTCAAAAACGGCGATAATGCGGTTCTTCTGGTTATCCGAGAGAAAGCTGTTCCAAATATACGGCGATACTATCGCAAATCCGGCAAAGGCGATCAAAAACCAGTATATTTTAAGCCCGCCGGCAAAGAGCATGGCAATGAAGATGAAGAGGTAGACGAGTCCACTTCCGAGGTCGGAGGAGAGCACTAAGATCATACCAAAGTAAATGAGAAGAATTCCCGTCATTGCTCCGAGGCTCAGAATATGATCCAGCCTGCGCTCGTTTGAGAAGGAAACAATGAGCTTCGCAATGATCACGATAAAGAATATCTTTACTATCTCGGCGGGCTGGATGCCTATTCCCATAAAGCGCAGCCACGCGCGGTTGCCGCCCTCCTCCTGAGCGAAAACGAGAAGGCCGAGCATTCCTATGCCGGCAGCAAAAAGAAGCTTCCAGTTATCCGCGAGAATATCGATGTCGATAAGCGAAAAAACGAAATAAAGCGCGATCCCGATAAAAAGGGCGAGGATCTGGACCGACGCGGCGTTCGACGAGGATAGATAGGCCGTGCTTGTTCGGATAAGCACGATCCCGTAGACCGTTGCGGCTATGCAGAGGCCGAGAAGCAGGGTATCCGATTTTTTAAGATAATTCCAAAAAAGAGAAAAGAACTTCTTCACGGCTCGCCTCTCCCGAATGATAT
>ONTN01000080.1 GCA_900320765.1 uncultured Eubacteriales bacterium | reverse complement strand
TGAGCGTTCTTTTCGGCCTCTACCAGCCCGAGGAGGGCGTTATCCTCAAAAACGGGCAGGAGGTCAGGATAAAGGACCCGAACGACGCCACCGCCCTCGGCATAGGAATGGTGCATCAGCACTTCAAGCTGGTGGAGTGCTTTTCCGTTCTCGATAACATCATCCTCGGCCCGGAGACAACGAAGCTCGGCTTCCTCCAGAAGAAGGAGGCGCGGAAAAAAGTCGAGGAGCTCTCGAACAGATACGGGCTCCACGTCGACCTCGACGCGAAGGTCGAGGATATCACCGTCGGCATGCAGCAGCGCGTTGAGATCCTGAAAATGCTCTACCGCGACAACGAGATACTTATCTTCGATGAGCCCACCGCCGTCCTCACCCCCCAGGAGATTGACGAGCTTATGGCGACGATGAAGGCCTTCGCCAAGGAGGGCAAGAGCATTCTCTTCATCTCCCACAAGCTGAACGAGATCATGGCTGTGTCCGACAGGGTCACAGTTCTCCGAAAGGGGCGCTGCGTCGGCACTGTAAACACCGCAGAGACGAACAAGCAGGCGCTCAGCAATATGATGGTCGGCCGCCCCGTCCAGCTTCAGGTCGACAAGTCCCCGGCAAAGCCGGGCGAGGTCGTCCTTGAGGTCAAGGGTATGTGCGTTCCCAGCCATCTGCACAAGCGCGACGCCGTTCACAACGTGTCCTTCTCTGTCCGCGCGGGCGAGATAGTCTGCGTATCCGGTATCGACGGGAACGGGCAGACCGAGCTTATCCACGGCCTCACCGGTCTCGACAGGATGACCGCCGGAACTATCACCCTCTGCGGCGAGGAGATATCCAAGTCCTCGATCCGCCGCCGTGGCGAGAATATGAGCCACATCCCCGAGGACAGGCACAAGCACGGTCTCGTTCTCGATTTCACCCTTGAGCAGAATATGGTGCTCCAGACCTATAAGGAAGAGCGCTTCCAGCACTTCGGCTTTATTAAGGGCGACGCCGTGAGAGCTTACGCCGAGAAGCTTATCGAGCAGTACGACGTCCGCTCCGGTCAGGGACCTGTCACCCCCGCGCGCAGTATGTCGGGCGGCAACCAGCAGAAGGCGATAATCGCCCGCGAAGTCGACAGGGACAAGCCCCTCATCGTCGCCGTTCAGCCCACCCGCGGCCTCGACGTCGGCGCTATCGAATACATCCACTCCCAGCTCGTCGCCGAGCGCGACAAGGGCAAGGCCGTCCTCCTCGTAAGCCTTGAGCTCGACGAGGTAATGAGCCTTTCCGACCGAATCCTCGTTATGTACGAGGGCGAGATAGTCGGCGAGCTCGACCCGAAGAAGACGAACGTTCAGGAGCTCGGCCTCTACATGGCCGGAGCCAAGCGCGATAACATAGGAGGCAAGGCAGAATGAAAAAGAATGATCAGCCCAGCCTTCTCAGAAGGGACGGCACGGCGAAGCTTTTAAGCTCGCTCATCTCCATAGTCGTCGGTCTTTTGGTCGGCGGCATCGTCGTTCTCGTCGTCGGTCTCACGAGCGACAACATATCTACAAGCGGAGCCCTCGAGGGCTTTGAGCTAATATTCGCGGGCATCCTCTCCACCGGGCGCGACGCGGCAGGCAACCTCACCTGGGGCTTCAACCCCGCGAGCATAGGAAATATGCTCTTCCGCGCCACCCCGATCATTATGACGGGTCTCTCCGTAGCGGTGGCGTTCAAGACAGGGCTTTTCAATATCGGAGCTCCCGGTCAGTACCTTATGGGCACCGCGGCGACCCTCTTTGTCGCCCTCTCCATTCCGGCGGGCGCCCTGCCCGGCTGGCTCGTTTGGATCCTCGCCTTCCTCGCCGGCTGTGCCGCGGGCGCTATCTGGGGCGCGATCCCCGGCCTTGTAAAGGCCTTCCTCAATATAAACGAGGTCCTCGCCTGCATTATGACGAACTGGATAGCGGCGAACGTGGTGACCTGGCTTTTTGACTCCTCAAATCTCAAAAACGTGGTCGAGAGTACGAAGTCCGGCTATATCTACAAGACGACCTTCGGTCTCGTCGACGGGCAGTACGTTGCCGGCCGCGGAATAGCTACCCCGAAGCTCGGCCTCGACAAGCTCTTCCCCGGCTCGCAGATAAACGCGGGCATCATAATCGCGATTATCGCCGCCATCGGAATGTATATCCTGATGAACAAGACCACCCTCGGCTACGAGCTGAAGGCCTGCGGCGCGAACCGCCACGCCGCGAGGTACGCAGGCATCCGTGACAAGCGCAACATCGTCCTCTCAATGGCGATAGCGGGCGCTCTCGCCGCCTCCGGCGCCGCCCTCTACTATCTCTCCGGCAACACCGAGTTTTTCTGGACGACCTATCAGTCCCTGCCCGCCGAGGGCTTCAACGGCATCCCGGTCGCCCTCCTCGCCCTCAATAACCCGATCGGCGTCGTATTCGCCGGGATCTTTATGGCGATGCTCAGGATCGTCGGTCTCCAGCTCACGAACCTCACCGCGTATAACGAGTACATTACCGACGTTATCATATCCGTCATAGTCTATCTGAGCGCCTTCTCCCTCGTTATCCGTATGTTCCTCACCTCGCGCAAAAAGCGCCGCGCCGCCGAGCCCAAGCCCGAGCCTGAGCCTGAGCCCGAGCCGCCGGAGGAAAAAGCGACGGAAACGGTTGTTGAAGAAGAGAAAGGAGGCGATGAGAAATGACGTTCCTTATACAGCAGACCCTGCTTTACGCCATTCCCCTTATGATAGTCGCTCTCGCCGGTGTTTTCGCGGAGCGAAGCGGAATAATAAACCTCGCTCTCGAGGGTATTATGATCTTCGGCGCTTTCATCGGAGTTCTCTTCGTGAGACTTATGTCCGAATCGAGCGCCTTCCTCGCGGCGAAGGCCGCGGGCGACTGGCTCAGCCTTCAGGGGCTCGAGCTCCTCGCGATGCTCGCAGCCGCCGTTATGGGCGCGGTCTTCTCCCTGCTCCTCTCCTTCGCCTCTATAAATCTCCGCGCCGACCAGACCATCGGCGGCACCGCCCTCAACCTGATGGCTCCCGCCCTCGTCCTCTTCTTCGTCCGAGTGATCGCGAATCAGAACACTCTCTTCTCCGTCGACGCGGCGAGCTGGTTTATGATAAAGCGCAGCACCCTCGGCATCGAGAGAGGCACCGATCTCGGCTTCTTCGGCAATACCTTCCTCGTCCAGATCTATCTTGCGACCTATATATGCATTTTCCTCTTCGTTATTCTCTCCATCGTCCTTTATAAGACGAGATTCGGCCTCCGCCTGCGCGCCTGCGGTGAGAATCCCCACGCCGCCGACTCGCTCGGAATCAACGTATCGAAGATGCGTTATGTGGGCACCACGATTTCCGGAGCTCTCGCCGGTATGGGCGGCTTTGTCTACTCGCTCACCACCGCGAACTGCACGGCAAACGGCGACGTCGCCGGCTTCGGCTTCCTCGCCCTCGCGGTTATGATCTTCGGCAACTGGAAGCCTCTCAACATCGCGTTCGCCTCCATTCTCTTCGGCCTCTTCAAGTGCATCGCGGCGGCCTACACCAGCATCGATATAAACGGCGACGGAGTCTTCGCCCTGTCAACGCTCGGTATAAGCCCGCATTTCTACAGAATGCTGCCGTATATCATCACCCTCCTCGTTCTCGCCTTTACCTCCAAGAGCTCGAGAGCTCCGAAGGCCGAGGGCATACCGTACGACAAGAGCAAGAGATAAGTTTAATTGGCTTCCCCTTGAGGGGAAGCTGTCACGAAGTGACTGATGAGGTGGCCGCCGTAAAACGGCGGTGGAGCTGATCTAAACGTTTCATACGGCGTATTCGCGCCTACACCTCATCCGTCTCGGCTTCGCCGATCCACCTTCCCCTCAAGGGGAAGGCGAAAAGCCCTCCCGTTTTTGGGAGGGCTTTTCTGTTGCGCACGGCAAAATCTTGTGATAAAATATTTTTTATCTTTAAGCTCAATTTAAGCTTTCCGCCTTATATTGTGGGCAGAAAGAGGTGATCCACATGAAAAACTCAGTCAAAACTATCATTACTATTATCGCCGCCGCACTCGTTATAGCGTTCGCGGTCGGGCTCTATTATCTGCCCTCGGCTCTCGGAATCTCTACTGAGGATACCGCAGCCTACACCGAGGACGCCGAATCGGGCGTCGTCGCCGTATCGACAGCCGCCGTTACGACCTCGCTTCCAGAGAGCAGCACGCTGATAACGTTCTCGGATTCCGGCGCTTCCGTCTCCGGCTCCTCGGGCGGCGTCTCCGTCGAGGGTACGGCGGTATCCATCTCCGCCTCCGGCATTTACACCGTGACCGGCTCATGCTCCGATGGGAGCGTAACGGTTAAGAAGGGCGTCACGGGCGTGACCCTTATCCTCCAGGATCTCGACCTTGCCTGCAGCACGACCTCCCCGATAAGCCTCAACAAGTCCACCTCCACCGTTATCTACGTCAGCGGCACGGTAACGCTTACCGACAACGAGGACGAGGCGAACGACACCGGCACATCGAACAGCACCTTTGAGGGCGCCGTTATCAAGGTCAAGACGGGCTCCTCCGCCGTCATCTGCGGAGACGGTACTTTAAACATCGTCGGAAACTGCAAGAACGGCATCAAGGGCGCCGCCTCTGCCGATATTACCGTCGGCGGCAGTCTCACTCTGAATATCACCGCCGTAAACAACGGCCTTGCCTCCGACAACAGCGTGACCGTCGCGGGCGGAACGGTTAACATCAGCTCCGGGAACGACGGCATCAAGTCAAACCCGGACGACGGCGACACGACCTCGACCGGTATCGTTGCCATTACCGGCGGAACGATAAGCATAGACGCCTCCGGCGACGGAATACAGGCAGCCACCGATATCGTTATCACCGGCGGCGACGTCACAATCATTTCTGCTGACGACGCCGTACACGCGACCGACGTCACCGTAACGGCGGGCTCCGTCACGATCTCCTGCGCCGACGACGCATTCCACGCGGATAACGCCCTCACCTTCGGCGTTGAGGGCAGCGAGGCCGGCCCCTCGATTAATATCACCGAAAGCCACGAGGGTCTTGAGGCCGTGACGATAAGCCTCCACTCCGGCTACGGCGCCATAGTTGGCGGCGACGACGGACTGAACGCCTCCGGCGGCACCGCCTCCTCCGGCTTCGGTGCGGGGCAGAGCTCCTCAAGCGCTATCGTTATCACCGGCGGCACGTGGTATATCAATTCCGACGGTGACGGCATCGACTCGAACGGAAGCATCGCCATAACCGGCGGCTCCATCGTGGTTTACGGAGCCTCCGATAACGGAAACGCGGCCTTCGATTACGACGGCACCGCGACCCTCACGGGCGGCGAAGTCCTCGCGATCGGTATGAGCGGCATGGCTCAGGCTCCCGACGGGACAGTCCTCAGCTTTACGGCAAGCCTCTCCGCGGGCGATACCATCGTCATAAAGGACGCCTCCGGAAACGAGATAATCTCCTCCGGCGCCGTCAAGACGGCAAGCTCCGTGATCTACGCCTCCTCTGAGCTTACCGAGGGCGCGACCTACACGCTCTACGTTAACGGCACGGCGGCGGCTACCGCCGAGGCCGGAACCTATTCCGGCTTCTCAATGGGCGGCTTCGGCGGCATGGGCGGAGGCCCCGGCGGCGGACGCGGCGGAAACAGATAAATACTCTCCTCCCCGTTTTTCGGGGAGGTTTTTTGCGGAAAGCTGAGAAAAAAGCTTGACTTTCGAAATATCCCATGCTAAACTGTCAAGGCCGCATTGAGCGGGTCCAAGCGTCTTTGACCACCTGCAAGAGCGAGTCTCTACTAAGATTAAGAGGTGAAAAAAGAAATGACAGCAATCATCGAGGCCTGCGGCAAGCAGTACCGCGTTCAGCCCGGCGACACTCTCTTTGTTGAGAAGCTCGGCGAGGAGGACGGCGCGAAGGTGACCTTTGACAAGGTCCTCGCAGTAGTCGCTGACGACGGCTCCGCCGTTATCGGCAAGCCCGTAGTCGAGGGCGCTACCGTTACCGCCACCGTAGTCAAGACCGGCAAGTCCAAGAAGATCATCGTTTACAAGATGCATCCGAAGAAGAACTATCGCCGCAAGCAGGGCCACAGGCAGCCCTACACCAAGCTCACTATCGACTCCGTCAATGCCTGAGGCATTGTAATCTGAAATTACACGAACGTATGGAGGTGTAAAAACATGGCACATAAAAAGGGAATGGGCTCCACCAAGAACGGCCGCGATTCCGAGTCCAAACGCCTTGGCGTTAAGAGGGCTGACGGTCAGTTCGTTCTTGCCGGAAACATCCTCGTCCGCCAGCGCGGTACCAAGATCCATCCGGGTACCAACGTAGGCAAGGGCAAGGACGATACCCTTTTCGCTCTTGCTGACGGTACCGTCCGCTTCGAGCATCTCGGAAAGGATCGCAAGAAGGTCTCCGTTTACGAGGAGATCGCTCAGTAAATTATCCGATTTTATGCCTCCGGTTTTTGCCGGAGGCATTTTTTTGCGCCGAAGCGGCGCCCATTATGTCGAAGGCTT
>ONTN01000148.1:3608-6878 GCA_900320765.1 uncultured Eubacteriales bacterium | reverse complement strand
CGCCTCCTTCGCCGCCTCCAACGAGCTCCAGACCCTCATCTCCGGCTGGTATCAGAACGGCACCGAGGTCGTCTTCTCCTGCGGCGGCTCCATCTTCCAGTCCATCACCGCCGCCGCCTCCGCTAACGACGGACTCGTCATCGGCGTTGACGTTGACCAGAGCCCCGATTCCGAAACCGTTATCACCTCCGCTATGAAGGGCCTTTCTGCCGCTGCCCAGTGGGCTATCGGCAAGGCTTACGACGGCACCTGGGCTGAGATCGGCGGCAACGGCACCGGCACCAGCCTCGGCGTTAAGGAAGACTCCGTCGGCCTCCCGACCGCTACCTGGAGCCTTAAGAACTACTCCGTAGCCGACTATGAGGCCCTTTACAAGAAGGTTCTCGACGGCAGCGTGAAGATCGATGATCAGGCTCCCGTAGCCGAAGCCATCGCTTCCGTCTCCTTCTCCAACATAGTTCTCTACTACGAATAATCCCCAAATACATAACAGCGCCCCGCTGATTTCAGCGGGGCGCTTTTGTAAAAATAAGGCAGAAACAAGCGAATATGTACAGTTTGACCGCGCCGGCACAGTATGCGCCGGCAATTTTTGTTGAAGATTTTTTGTAAATTTTTAAAGAAGTAACACAATTTGTAACGGAAATGTAGTATAATCTCTAAAGTAAGTAATACTCCTATATAATGAGGTGCATAAAAATGAAGCAACTGAAAAGATTCGTTTGCGTTCTTATCGTCCTCGTTATGTGCGCAGGTACCCTACCCATACTGGCATTGGCAGAGGAAGAACCGGATACCGCGCCCGTAACCGAAGGCGACAGCGTCAGCGATCAGCCCGGGGAGGGCGAGGCAGAGTTTCTCGGCGAGGGAGATACGGATACCCCCACCGAACCCGCCGACTCCGAAGAGCCGGAAGAGCCCGACGAGGCGCAGCCCTATTCGTGGTACGACGCGGAGGCGGAGGAATACGTTATCTCTTCCGTCGAAGAGCTCAAGGAATTCGCGCTTCTCACGCGGGGCAACGTGACCGAGGGCGAGGATACGATCGAAATGACGGACTTTGCGGGCAAGACCGTGAAGCTCGGCGCCGATCTCGACCTCGGCGGAATGAACTGGACGGGATACGCGATCACAAAGTTTGCCGGAGTCTTCGACGGCCAAAATCACACCGTATCAAATTACGCTCTTGAGAGCGTTGACAACACGGGCACGGCTCTGTTTGCGGATACGGCGGCAGGCTCGGTCATAAAAAACCTGAGGGTTGAGAGCGTATCGATAAAGGCGGGCCACGACTTCTGCGCCGCCGTCGTCGGCAAGGCCCTCGGCAAGGTCAATAACTGCAGCGTGAAGGATATAACCGTCACCTCGGAGCTTGACGGCGCGGCGAAGTATATCGCGGGCGCCTTCGGCGCGATAGCCGGAGAGGGCTCCGGCGCCGAGAACTGCTCCGCCGAAAACGTAAGCATTTCGGGCGCGAAGCTGAACCTTCAGCAGTCCGGCGGCCTTATCGGAAGGCTTGATACCTCAAAGGCGGTCGGCTGTACGGCGTCTAACGTCACGGTCTCGACATACAGAGTGTACGCAACGGGCGGAGTTGCGGGAATACTCAGCGGAAGCAGCCTTGAGAGCTGCACCTCCTCACACTTTGAGGCAAGCGGCTCCGGTCCCGCCTCCGAGGTAAACGCCATAGAGCGCGTCGGCGGCCTCGTCGGCAGCAGCCAGGTCGGCACGGTATCCCTGAAAAACTGCTCGGCTGAATTCGTCAGCCTGAAATCCGAGGGAACGGTTTCCCGCAGCGCCGGGCTTCTGGGCTTCTCGGTGAGCAACGACGAGTATCTCTATCTTATTGAAAACTGCTCCGCGAAGAACGTGGAGATCGAGAGCGCAAGCTATATGTATTCCGGCTCCGGCCTTATAGGAAGCATAGGCAACGCCGTTATCACCGACTGCACGGTCGAGAACGTCGACCTCGTATGCGGAGCCGCGGCCTATTACTGCGGCGGGATCATCGGAAGGCACGTCCCCAGCGCCTCAGCCGTCCTCACGGTAAAGGGCGGGTCTGCCGCGGACATAAGCATAACGGCTGACGGTGTTATTTACGAGTGCGCCGGCGGCATAGGCGTTATAGCCGGAAAGTGCGATATCTCCGGCGTCACCGTTACGAAGGTTTACATAAAGAGCGAGGGCGAGAACAACATCGAGATCTGCGGCGGCTTCATCGGCTACGTCCGCAACGGCGATACGGCCGAGTTCAGATTCAGACACGGCGATTTTACCGATATCACCGTTAGCGACGTAACTTTGGACAGCTCTGCCGCCATCACCTACTCCGGCGGCTTCACCGGGGCTGCCGAGAGCGATAACGTATTCAAAAACTGTACGGCGAGCGGCGTCGTTATGAAGTCTCCCGGCGGCTACGGCCACGCAAACATTGGCGGCTTTATCGGCGAGACCGACGACGGCACGAATAATTACGTCGTTTTTGAAAGCTGCGGCGTTACCGGCCTCGATATGCAGCTTGTGGGCATAACCGGCGGCGTAAATAAGAAGGGCGAGGCAGATCAGGATACGAACGGCCTCGGCGGCTTCATCGGCGATGTAGCGAACGGCTCCCGCTTTACTGACTGCCACGCTCAGGGCAGCATCAGCTTTGTCACCGACACCCTGCCCGTGGGCGGCTTTATCGGCTCCTACGGCTGGAACGTCTGGACCAAGATCGAGGCAGAGAACTGCACCGCCGACCTTGATATCCGCTCCACCTATGTCGCGGGCGGCTTTGTCGGCAGCAGCGCCCCCAGCAATATGGCAAGGTGCATAACCTATCCCACCATCAAAAACTGCAAGGCTTACGGCAGCGTTGTCGGCGATAAGGTCGCGGGCGGCTTCGTCGGAAAAGGCTACCGCGGCACGTTTGAAAACTGCGAGGCTCTCACCGAGGTCTACGGAGGCGTCGCAGGCGGCTTCTGGGGCGAGATTATCCCCAACCCCAAAACCGACGTTGAAAACGATCTTACTCTCACCGACTGCATAGCGGCTCCCGTGGTGCTCGGCGATGAGACCGTATCCGTATTCTTCGGCAGGGTATCCACCGACGGAGGCGACGGCAAGATTACCACCGTCACGGTAAACGGCTACATCACCCCGGACTACTTCGTCGTAAAGGGCAGCCCCGACACCGTCCTTGTGGACGATATACAGAGCGATGTGAATATCACCGTCACCGGAAAGGTTAACGGCGGCTACGAGCTTATAGTGCCTAACGCCGATACG
>ONTN01000148.1:0-3584 GCA_900320765.1 uncultured Eubacteriales bacterium | reverse complement strand
GGGCGAAGTACACCGATCCTCTCACCGGAAAGCATATAACCGACCTTATAGTGCGAATGACGATGAGCGGCAGCGTTCTGACCTCCTCGGCTCAGGACAGCGGCTCCGGCTCCGGCGCAAGCAGCTCCGCCGCCGCAGTCGAGCTCGACCCGGGCTGCGCAATGCTCTATGTGCACGACTCGACCCGCCGCACCCACATTCTCGTTCAGCCCGTGGTGCGCTTCGACTCAAACGGCGGCAGCGAGGTAGCCGATCAGCACGTTCCGTATTATCTCACCGCCGAGCGCCCGGAGGACCCCGAGCGCGGCGAGTATTACACCTTCAAGACCTGGAGCCTGAACGGCGAGGAGTACGATTTCGATACCCCCGTCACAAAGGATATCACCCTTTTGGGCGATTGGGACTACGATGCGCCCACGCCTCCCGCCCCGCCCGCTCCTCCCGCTCAGCCCGAGGAGCCGACCGAAGAGCCGACCGAGGAGCCGACCGAAGAGCCGACCGAGGAGCCGACCGAGGAGCCCACCGAGGAGCCGACAGAGGAACCGACAGAGGAACCGACGGAGGAACCGACAGAGGAGCCGACGGAGGAACCGGCCGAGGAGCCGGCTGAGGAGACGGAGATCGGCGACGAGGAGACGCCGCTCTCCGACGACACTCCTGACACCGGGGATAAGGGCGTTACGCTCTGGATCGCTCTCGGTTTAGTCGCGCTTCTCGGCACAGCCGTTCTGGCAAAGCGCGGACTCAGGAAAAAGACATTCTGATAACTGTTTCGCCAAAAAAGGCAAAAAAAAGGCGCGTCCCAATGACGGGACGCGCCTCAGCTTGTCGACAAATATTATTAAAATCATTTTTGGCGGGGGCGTGTACCTCGCCAAAAATACTTCTCAGGCCGCAAACGTGCGGCGCAGCCGTGCGCTGCAGCGGACTGCAATCTCAAATGAGAGCCCAGCGAAGCGGGTCTCATTTGAAATATCACATGCAGGTGTAGCCGCCGTCCACCGGGAGCTGCACTCCGGTGACGTAGCTTGAGGAGGGGGAGGCGAGGAAGATGGCGGCGGAATCGAGCTCGCCCTCGTTGCCGTAGCGCTCCTCGGGGATCATTGTGCGGGCGTTCTGCTGGAAGAAATCGCTGTCAAGGGTCTCGCGGGTCAGCGGGGTGTAGAAGTAGCCCGGGCAGATGGAGTTAACGGTGATATTATACTTGCCCCATTCGGCGGCGAGGGCGCGGGTGAGGTTTACAACTCCGCCCTTCGCGGCATGGTAGGGCGAGGAGCCCGCGATTTTGTTTCCGACGAGGCCGTACATCGAGGCGATGTTGATTATGCGCCCGTATTTCGCGGGTATCATCGCCTTCTTCGCCACGGAGCGGGCGACCTTGAAGGAGCCGAAGAGGTCTATTTCCATCTCGTGGGAAAACTGCTCGTCGGTGATATCCTCGGCTGGGGCGACGGCGCCGGTGCCGGCATTGTTGATAAGAATGTCGATCCTGCCGAACTCGGCAAGGGCGGCGTCCGTCATCGCCTCAACCGCGGCGGTGTCGGTTATGTCGCACACGACGGGGAGAGTCTTCACCCCGAACTCGGCGGCTATCTCGGCGGCGACCGCCTCGATAAGGTTCTTCCTGCGGGCGACGACCACGATGTTCGCGCCCTGATTCGCGAGCGCCTTCGCCATCTGAACGCCAAGGCCTGTGGAGCAGCCCGTTACTATGGCGACCTGATCCTTGAGATCAAAATAATTTTTCATTGCGTTTTCTCCTGTCATTATTTTTTTGTTTTTACAAAAACATTATATAGCCTGCCGGAGCTATTGTCAATTTTTTAACTACCGTCAAAAGGGTGAATTATTTGCGCTCTGTTCTTGAAGAACGGGCGCTTTTATGTTATGCTTAATAAGGAATATTATGCGAGGAGATAAGAGAATGAACAGCGAGCTTCTTGACTTTATAAATTCAAGTCCGACGCCCTTCCAGGCGGTGGATAATATATCGAAAATGCTGGAGAAGGCGGGGTATATCCGCCTTAACGAGGGAGGGAGCTGGAGCCTTGAGAGGGGCAAGGGCTATTTCGTTACGAGGAACCTATCCTCGGTCATAGCCTTCCGCGTTCCCGACGAGGGCTTTTCGGGCTTTATGATAACGGCAAGTCATTGCGACAGCCCGGCCTTCAAGCTGAGGGAGAAGGCGGAAACGGAGGACAGCCGCTTTACCCGCCTCTCGGTCGAGGGCTACGGCGGTATGATCTATTCCACCTGGCTCGACAGGCCGCTCGGCGTCGCGGGGCGGGTGATAGTGAAAAACCCCTCGGGGATAGAGACAAGGCTTGTTGATCTCGGGGGCGAGGTATGCCTTATCCCGAACGTCGCCATCCATATGAACAGGAGCGTAAACAAGGATACGAACTATAACCCCGCTGTGGATCTCCAGCCGCTTTATTCGATGAAGGGCTCGGGCAAAAGCCTTCGCGCGAGGGCGGCCGAAGCCGCCGGAGCGGCGGCGGAGGATATCATAGCCAGCGACCTCTTCCTTTATAACCCGCAGAGGGGGGTAGAGTGGGGCGACTTTATCTCCGCCCCGAGGCTCGACGATCTCCAGTGCGCTTATAGCTCCGTCGCCGCGTTCTTATCTTCAAAGGGCGGCTCGTCCGTTCCGGTCTGCGCCGTTTTCGATAATGAGGAGGTCGGGAGCCACACGAAGCAGGGCGCGGCCTCTACCTTCCTTAAAGCCACGCTCACGCGCGTTGCAGACTTTCTCGGCTGCGGCCTCGATTCCGCCCTCGCTTCGAGTCTTATGCTCTCCTGCGACAACGCCCATTCCGTACACCCGAATCACCCGGAGTACGCGGATAAGAACGAGGCGCCCGTACTGAACGGGGGCGTGGTGGTAAAATTCAATGCGGCTCAGAAATACACCTCCGACGCCGTTTCCTACGCGCTTTTCAAAATGATAGCGGAGGAGGCGGGAGCGGAGATCCAGCTCTATGCGAACAGACCGGATATCCCCGGCGGCGGCACGCTCGGCAATATAGCGAACACGCAGGTGAGCCTCAATACGGTGGATATCGGACTTCCCCAGCTCGCAATGCACTCAAGCTTTGAGACTGCGGGCGCGAAGGATACCGAAACTATGATAAAGGCGCTGAGGCTTTTCTTTGAGAAGAGCGTCAAGGCGGGAAAGGACGGAGAGTATCAGCTCTCCTGAGAGGATATGAAATACGACGTAATAATAATCGGAGCGGGACCCGGCGGCATATTCACCGCCTACGAGCTCCTTAAGAAAAAGCCCGGCGTCAGGCTTGCGATCTTCGAGGCGGGAAATCCGCTTGAGAAGCGCCGCTGCCCTATCGACGGGAAAAAGGTGAAAAAGTGCATAAGCTGCCCGACCTGCGCCATAATGAACGGCTTCGGCGGGGCGGGAGCCTTCTCCGACGGGAAGTATAACATAACGAACGACTTCGGCGGTACGCTCTATCAATATATTGGCCGCGAGACAGCCCTTGAGCTCATGCGCTACGTTGACGAGATAAACCTCTCCCACGGCGGCGAGGGCACGAAGCTCTATTCGACGGCGGGGAGCGAATTTA
>ONTN01000045.1 GCA_900320765.1 uncultured Eubacteriales bacterium | reverse complement strand
CCAAATGCTATGCTTAATAGTATAACAGCGAAACTTAAACTTCAATGGCATTTTTACATAGGAAAAAGGTAGCAGACTTTCTATCAAAATCTGCTACCTTATATGGAAAGGAAATCATATTTGGATAGAATTTGCGCAGGGGGTGCAAATGGCCTCCAGGGGGGTGCATTTTTCTGTCAGGGGGGTGCACCGCCTATTTGCAGATTTCCTCAGTCGAAATAGATGTCCAGCTCTTTCAGTTTGTTCGCAATCTTCTTGTCGAGTTCGTTGTGATCGTCAGTAAAAGAGTTCAAGCTGCCCTCGGCCGTAAGAGGCATATCCGTGAATCTCACGAACATATTATAGCAGTCTTTGAAGTCTGAGTATTCCTCGTCGAACGACCTCGGGTGCTTTGCCAGATTCTTTATCAGCGTTTCCGCCTCGGCCTGCAAAGAGTATATCTCAGTGAGATCATCAATAAAGCTCTCGTCTTCATACAGGCTCTTCAACGCATCATTAAAATCGTCGTAAAACTGTCCGCTCCCGCCGTTTGCCTTCGTGTACTTGTCAGTTTTATCATCAGCGGTTTTCCAGATGCTATTCTTCCACACGTCGATGATCAGGATGTTGGCGGTCTCCGCTTTTCTTGCGCCTTCGGCCATCGTATTGTACAATTCCGCGAACTGATTGTATGCCTTGACCTTTGCGGCGTTAGAATACAAAAACCCAGCCCCGACAAGGATCGCAAGAATAATAATTATCGCAATGATGCCTTTACGGCTCTTCTTTGCTGGCTTTTCTTCCGCGTAGATGGGCTCAGATGCCATAGGGTCCCTTGCGGTTGCCTGCAGGGATGCGCCACAGCCTGGGCAAAACTGCATATCGTCTTGAAGTTCTTTACCGCAGTTAGGGCAGTATCTCATACGAACCTCCTCCTGAACAGCACACTAAAAATGTCCGCGTCTATTGTTTTTCCCGCGAAGCATCTGATTAAATGTCGCATTAGCCGCAGCCCTTAGTTGTTGGTCCCTTAGCTCACGTTTTCTGCGGTTTTCTGCGTTAACCCATTCTTTCGTTTTTTCAAAAATGGTTTGAATCGATAGCACGTTTTCATTCTGGATCGCACCGAATTCCTTCAAAAAGTTCTCGGGCAATATGGGATACACGGTTCTATGGTAGAACACCTCTTTGGAGTCAACCTGTGAAATACAGAGGAGATCTTCTTTTTCCGGCAAATAGTTCTGCATAAACAGACCATCTATCGGTGTCTTCATACTGGAGAACAGAGTGGTTTTTCGCTTCCATACCAATCCAAAACAATCATCAATTTTCATTTTGTCGGCGGCGTCGAAAAGCCATACAACACGATATCCGCGGCTTTTGTAGAAGCTGTTCCGCGCCTCAAATTCCTCGCCGCTTATAGGGCTGTGCTGAAACTCGATAACCGTATCATTGATCAGAATGTCGGCCCTGTGAACCACGCCATCTTTTTCGACAACGATCTCTCTGCTCTCGATCGGGAACTTGGACTGCCATTCAAAATGCCAGTCACTCATATCATGCTTCCAATCATCAAGGCAGAGGGTATTTCTCTTGTGAGCGAAATGCGTGCGGACATTATCCGATTTCGCGGCTTTCACAACAACCGGATTACCGCATATGGGGCAAAGATACTCATCACCCGGAATGGCGTCCTCGATTGATATTCGTTTGTTATCCTTCGTCAAAGCCGTAAACATACAGATATCCCCCTGTAGACAGTATATAAAACTGTCTATGCAAAAGCAAGAAAAAGGTAGCAGACTTTCTATCAAAATCTGCTACCTTATTTGGTGGAGACGGAGAGGATCGAACTCTTGACCTCCTGAATGCCATTCAGGCGCTCTCCCAGCTGAGCTACGCCCCCAAATCTTTGCTTTGTTTCTCAAGCCTCGTTATAATACCACAGCTTTTTATCGTTGTCAAGAAAAATTTTCATAACTTTGTGCTGCGATTTTAAATAATTGGTTTGAATTTTCTTAATCTGTCTGTTATGATAGATTTATAAGCAATTTATTCTCAAATCATTAAAAAGAAAGGAACGATATTATGAAAAAGCTGCTTTGCATTTTGCTCTCCCTGCTGCTTGTACTTTCTATAGCGGCCTGCGGAGGCACGTCTACCGGCGGAGGCGACGATGACGACGATTCTCTAAAGACCTCGAAGACCGATAAGGATGATAAGGATGGGAAAGGCACCGAGAGCGGCGAAGTGACTGGCGAGTATTACGATACCGGCAATTTTAAGGCGCTTGTACCCGAAGGCTGGAAGGCTTTTCCGCAGCACGACGTATTCTCCGACGATCCCAACGAGATGAACCCGAACAGGCTGACAATATCCAAGGGCGGAGAAGACGACTGGGATCTTTTTACGAAGCCGAACGTTCAGATAAGCTACGGCGGCGCGAGCACTACGCTCATGGCGACCGACGAGAGCTGGTATGAGGACGTTGAAGCTCTTGACACAGTCGTCTCCGGCGATCACACCTGGACCGGCTTCAAGGGCACGAGCCTCGGTTATAAGTACATTTTCCTCTATGAGGATACGGGCAAGATCCAGTATCAGATCAGCATTATGTACGAGACCAACAACGGCAGCATCAGCCTGGACGACGCCGACGTTAAGGCGATACTCGCGAGCATTGAGCCCACAAACCCCGACGATCTGGCGGCTATAGCCGAGGCTAAGCCTGAAGATCCCGCGACTACTGACGAGCCCGGCACTACCGAAGAGCCCGGCACTACTGATGAGCCCGGCACTACCGATGTGCCTGTTACCACGTCAAACGATTATGACTGGTGGAAGGGCGAATGGTACGGCTGGTGGTGCGTCACCGACGGCACCGGTGTTTTTGAGAATCTTAACGATATAGCTTGGGATGCCTATGCTGAAATCAACGTATATTATGACGGCACCGGTATTATTACCCTTTGGGATACCGAGACCAGCCGCTCAAGCGCGCTTGTGAACTGCAGGCTGACCTTTGAGCCGGGTACCGATGCGCACGGTAAAATGGTGTCCGACACAGGCTCCTTCTTCGATTCCGGAAGCTGGCTGACTAACTGGGAGATAAATGCTGCGCCTATCGCTGCCCGCGACTGGGTAGTTGACGCCGGCGCATCAACCGTTTCTCACTTTGACGATATGATCGAGATAGCGGGCAAGTACGTAGATCCCTATTATTCTACCGAATCCTTTACATATCATATTTATCTCCGCCCGTGGGGAACAACGTGGGATGACGTTAAGGAAGGCGACACCTCCGGCTGCCTTTACAGAGATATGATGCCGCTTTATTACGATACGTGGTATCTCCCGCTTCTCGAAAAGGGAGTAACGACGATGCCTGACAGCTTTACAGACGGCAAGACTATACTCAGCTGAAAATGATATGGACAGAGTGTTAGCCATACTTTTGATAATAGTTCTTTCGGCCGGGCTATTTGCGGGCTGCACCGCTAAAAGCCCCGAGCCTGAGCCGGAGCCGACAAAAAAGCCTGAGCCCAAGCCCATACCTGATCCGGACGGCCCGATCGACGGAGGGGCTATAGACAGCTCGGATCCCAACGCTCCGAAAAGCGTTGAATCTACCGAGATCGTTAAGTTTTCCTGCCGGTTTTCAACAATGGATGTCTCGGAGCCTGGAATACTCGGGAATATGATTTATTCACTCAAAGCCGTTGCTGAAAACGGAGAGATCACGGGCGAATACTCCGTTATGAATTGGGACTGGGAGTGGGAGACGAGATCACTTTCCGTTGATGAAAGCTTTATGGAAGAGCTGCAGTCGATAATCAAGCAATATGATCTTGCTCAGTTTAACGGCTACAGCTATGAGGTCAGCGGCCTGCCGGATGACTACGGCGCGACTCTTACAGTCGAATATGCCTCCGGCGAGAGTATTTACGCTTCGGATAATCAGAATAACTTCCTGCCTTATGATGCGATGGAAGCCCTCGTGCTCCTCTTTGGAAGAGGAAGCGCGTCAGTTCCGGGGATCATAGACGTTTCCGTTGCCTCGGAATATGAAGCAAAAGAGATTTCAGGCGGCTGGGGCTCTGTCTCTTGGCCGAGCATAGAGCTCGGATACTTGACCTCCTTCGGTGAATACTTTATGCCCGACGGCTGTGAAAAGCTTGAGGAAACGCTGGACTATATAAACAGCCAAAGCTATAAACGAGCTCAGGGCGCATGGGATAGATTCGGCTCAGCCTCTGAGTTCAAGGAGCTATACGAGTCGACCGAGGCTATCGTGACGCGTGCAGACAGCGCAGTCGTCTCCTTTTATGAGCGCACGCGGCGGTATGACGACGCAGGTCAAGACCGCGAGCTCACGGAAATCAGGGCTTATAATATCGACGCCGCCACCGGGGCTGAGCTTGAGTTTTCCGATGCTTTCAACAATATCGATGTTCTTCCCGCGCTGATTGCTTCTGAGATCAGGTACGCCTACCCGGAACAGACGTTTTACGACGGTATGGAAGATTTCATCCGCATGAGTATCGAGGACGAGGACGGGAATATCTCCTTCAGTCTCGGCTGCGGATGCGTGCACATCTTTGCCGATGAGTATATCCTCAATAATGAGCCGGGCGGGCAGCATATCACCATTCCTTATTCCGCTTATCCGCAGCTTGTAAGGACCTACTATTCGACCTCGCCCGATAGCTGGCTTCTCCCGATGGAATACGATACGACGTATTATATTGGGGCAAGTGATTTCGGAGTCACAACGCATTATTACGCAGGGGCAGACGTAAATGAGGCGTTTTGGGAAGCAAGGCTTGTCGGCAAAAGCGGCAAAACCGCTATAGAAGAGCTTTATGCTCCTCCGCTTGAATGCTGGCTCTGCGCGGCAGGGGATAGATACTTTATCTATCTCAGGATACCGACGGGCGACGCCTCAATGCTGACTAACGTATATGAGGTCACAGAGTCGGGGATAGTCAAGCTTAACGATGACTATATCGAGCTTGCTATAAGCGCGGATACGCCGCTTGACCCGGGCTGGGTCAGGATGTACACGAATGATCCGGTGTTTACCGAATCTGTTATTCTTATTCCATATGCCTATTGGCAGATAGGCGAAGACGGTCTTCCCGAGCTTGCGAGCGGGGTCTTTGACCTTGACGGCGTTTGGTGCCGCGTCCGCGAGAGCGGAGAGTACGCTGCAGCCAATCCGTCGGAAGGGGCCTACTACTTAGAGAAGGGTCAGTCCATCAGACCCTTCCAGACGGATAAGGAGACCTTCCTTGACTTTATAACGGACGAAGGGCAGATAGTCAGATTTGAAATTAGCGATTATTCACCGGAAATGCAGCTCAACGGCGGCAAAACGCTTGATGAATTATTCGAGCCGGATTATGAGGAATAAAAAAACAATAGAGGAGATTTAACAAATGAAGAAAAAGCTTATCAGTATCCTGCTTGCGGCGATGATACTTATGTCATTTGTGCCGCTGATGGCTTCGGCCGTAGTGATAATCAGCAGTGTCTCTCTTACAGTCAACGCTCCCGCTGCCGACTCTGAGCCATCTTTTTCCGTCGGTATTACAGGCGAGTATGCTGATTATTACGGTCTTTGGTCCGGAGAGACGCCGGTTGAGTGGTACGACGTAACCTCCGGAAAATATCTCGCCGCCGGCAATAAATTTACCGCGGGTCACACCTACAGAGTTATTGTTTGGCTTGAGTGTGAAATGGACACCGGCTTTGCCGTAAGCGGAGGCAAGTCTGCCGTTTCCGCTACGGTCAACGGTCTTGGAGCAACAGTAAACACGGCCTATGAAAAGGATCCTTCGGAAATCATAGAGGTTACCTGTGATTTTGAGCTCCCTGCCGCAACCGTCTCTTCCGTCACTATCACCGGAGTAACCGTTCCCGAAGTGGGCAAAAAGCCCAACTACAGCGCCACGGTAAGCGGCGCCGGATACGAAGCCTATAATACGGAAGATAACGAGATCGACTGGTATGATTTGGACTCGGGCAAGGAGATGATGTACTCCGACGTTTTCGAGGCCGGCCACAGCTACCGCGCAAGCATCTGGGTTAAAGCAAAGGACGGATATGCATTTGCCGTTAATTCCTCAGATAACCCTGCCGTTTCCGCAACGGTCAACCGCAGCTCTGCAGTCGTTAACAAAGCCTACGAGCAGGATCCCAGAGAAGTTATAGAAGTCATTATCGACTGGACACTGGAAGCAGAAGTCTCCGAAATAACAGACGTTTCAGTCACCGTAACCGAGCCAAAGGCGGGAGAGAAGCCGAGCTTTACCGCCACAGTTCCCGCCGGCGCGAAATACTCCGTTCAGCAGGTGCTGTGGTTTGACGATCAGACGAGCGAAAAGCTCACCTCAAGCGACAAGTTCGTAAAGGGCAAGGCGTATATTCTTAACATTACGCTTGTTCCAGCAAGCGGATGTTCCTTCTCCCATATTTCAAAGCTTAACGTAAAGCTGAACGGCGGCGGCGCTCAGATCATGACAGGCGACGGAAAGCTTACTATACAGCGCACCTATATACTTGACGATGAAGTTAAGGAAAACCCGTTCGTAGACGTGAAGGAGAGCGATCTTTTCTACGACGCCGTTCTGTGGGCGTTCTATGCAGACCCGCAGATAACGAACGGCGTGAACGCCAACCACTTCGGACCTGACAGGACCGTTACCCGCGGCCAGACCGTGACCTTCCTTTGGAGGGCTATGGGCTGCCCGGAGCCTAAGACGACGAATAACCCCTTTGAGGACGTCAGCAGCGGCAAATACTACTACAAGGCCGTTCTATGGGCAGTCGAACAGGGGATAACGAACGGCACGGACGCCACACATTTCTCGCCTGACAAAACCTGCTCCACGGCGCATATAATTACATTCATTTACAGGACCGTCGGAGCAGGCTCCAACGGCTGGTATAAGGTCGCCGGAGCGTGGGCTGAGGACGAAGGACTGCTTGACGGCATAGATCTCGAGGTCAGCCCCAAGATCGACTGCCCCCGCGCGGACGTTGTTCTCTTCCTGTTCCGCAAGCTCTCGAAATAAAAAAATTGAAAAGTAATTACCGGCATGGGATAAGTGACCCTGCCGGTAATCTTATGTGTGAAAAATAATACATCAATCAATTTTGGGAAGCTTCTCAAAGCTCGCGGCGAGCTCTGCGTCGGTGGGAATATAATCGTCCATCTTTCCGTCGTTGAATTTCTCGTAGGCGACCATATCGAAATATCCCGTTCCGGTGAGACCGAATACGATCGTTTTTTCCTCGCCCGTCTCCTTGCACTTCATAGCCTCGTCGATTGCGGCGCAAATAGCGTGCGAAGATTCGGGAGCGGGAAGGATTCCCTCAACTCTTGCAAACTTCTGAGCCGCCTCAAATACCCTCGTCTGCGGGACTGATATGGCCTCCATATATCCGTCATGATAGAGCTGGGAGAGAACGGGGCTCATACCGTGGTATCTGAGCCCTCCTGCGTGGTTGGGGGCGGGAATAAAGTCGGCTCCGAGAGTGTACATCTTCGCAAGGGGACATACCATACCGGTGTCGCAGAAGTCATAGGCAAAAACGCCGCGGGTCAAGCTGGGACAGGAGGCGGGCTCAACGGCAAGAATGCGGTAATCCGCCTCACCGCGAAGCTTTTCGCCCACAAAGGGGGAGATAAGCCCGCCGAGATTGGAGCCGCCGCCTGCGCAGCCGATAATTATATCCGGCTTGATCCCGTATTTATCGAGGGCGATCTTCGTCTCAAGTCCGATCACGCTTTGATGCAGGACTACCTGATTAAGTACAGAGCCGAGCACGTAGCGGTAGCCCGGATGGGCAACGGCGGCCTCAACTGCTTCGGAGATAGCGCAGCCGAGAGAACCCGTCGTGCCGGGATGCTCGGCAAGTATCTTCTTTCCGACCTCAGTCGTCATTGAGGGGGAAGCGGTAACGGACGCGCCGTAGGTACGCATTACCTCGCGTCGAAACGGCTTCTGTTCGTAGCTTACCTTGACCATATATACCTTGCAGTCAAGTCCCAGGTAAGAGCAAGCCATCGACAGAGCGGTGCCCCACTGACCCGCTCCTGTCTCGGTTGTTACGCCCCTAAGCCCCTGTTTTTTGGCGTAATACGCCTGAGCTATGGCTGAGTTGAGCTTGTGGCTTCCGGAGGTGTTGTTTCCCTCGAACTTGTAATAGATTTTTGCCGGCGTCTGAAGCTTTTCTTCAAGGCAGTAGGCTCTTACGAGGGGCGACGGACGGTACATCTTATAGAAGTCGAGAATCTCTTGAGGGATTGGATACTCGCGGGTGTCGTTGTCAAGCTCCTGCTTGATAAGCTCATCGCAGAAAACGGCAGACAGCTCTTCCGCCGTCATCGGCTTATGCGTAGCGGGATTAAGAAGGGGAGCGGGCTTGGTCTTCATATCTGCCCTGACGTTATACCAGTACTTAGGCATCTCCGATTCTTCGAGATAGATTTTGTAGGGGATCGTTTTTTCGGCCATAGCTAATACTTCCTTTCATTTATGGTGTGGAGTATACCATCAGCGAAAAAAGTTGTCAAGCAGCGCCCTTCAGAGGCTGCTGATTTGATGAAACGCAAAATATGCTGTCAGTTAGCCTGAGTATTTTGTACAATATATTGTGTTGACAAATCAAGCGATAATCTGCTATATTATTACACGATAGATCTTTAAGGCGATACTGCGATATCGGCAAGATTGACTATAGTGCGAACTCAGCATAGTTATGCCTTGCCGTAGATTGCGGCAAGGCATTTTTCTCCGGAGGGCTTCTCTTATGCTGAAGACGGTCACAATGAAAGAATACCCTGAATTTGCTCCCACGGTTCCCGAGGAGGCTCTTTCCCGTTTTCTCGATAATGAATATACTGTTTTTCCCGGCTTTTGCGATGTGCACGTTCACTTTCGCGAGCCGGGCTTTTCTTATAAGGAAACGATAAAAACGGG
>ONTN01000083.1 GCA_900320765.1 uncultured Eubacteriales bacterium | reverse complement strand
ATGGAATACGAAAATATCATCTTTTCGCTCTCTACGGTCGAGTCCTCGGACGAGAACGACTGGGCGCGCGCAAACGTGCTTATGCCCCTGCGCTCCGCCGAGCTCGTCTTCGAGCGGCCGATCAATCCTGGAACAGAGCTGCACTCCGAGGTATCCGCGATCCTCGATGAGCTTGACTTTATCTCATCCGAGATGAGGGACGGGTATCCCCTCCTCGTGAAGAGCAGACTGCTGCTTCTCATTTACTCCCTCTACTCCCACAGGCAAAGCCGAGCCGACGAAGCGAAGAAGACGCACGACGAGGCGCTGAGAAGGGTCATAAGCTACGTTAAGGAGCACTATTCCGAGGAGATAAGCCTTGAGACCGCGGCAGAGATAGCGGGCTATAGCCCCTCGCACTTTATGCGCTTTTTCCGCGGGGAGACGGGCAGAACCTTTACGGGCTATCTTATGGACTATCGCCTGAGCTACGCCGCATATCTCCTGCGGGAATCGAGCGGGAAAATAAGCGATATCGCGATGAACTGCGGCTTTAATAATCTGAGCTATTTTATTCGGAGCTTTAAGGAGCGCTACGGGCTTTCGCCGAGAGAATTCAGAAAGACTGTTGAGCTTTAGCGCCATATGATGTAAAATACAGGGGATAAGAATACGGAGGTTTAACTATGGCAAACAAAAAGAAAAAGGCCGGACAGGCCATAACGCCGAAAAAAGAGGTCGTTCAGAAAAAGGCGGACGCGAAGCTGTATATCACCCTCGCCGTCGCCGTCCTCGCTCTCGCAATTATCACGGTCGGCATCGTGCTCATCATAAAAGCCACATCAAGCGCGAAGGCTCAGACCCAGCCCACGGCCGCCGAACCTTCTCAGACGGTGGAGGAGACAGCGGCGTATTACGCCGATATCAGCATAAGGGACTACGGGAAAGTGACGCTCGAGCTCTATCCCGAAACAGCGCCGATTACGGTGGATAACTTCGTTACCCTCGCCCGCTCGGGCTTCTACGACGGCCTTACCTTCCATCGGATAATGAACGGCTTTATGATGCAGGGCGGAGACCCGGATGGAAACGGAACAGGAGGCTCGGGTACGACGATCAAGGGCGAGTTCTCGGCTAACGGCGTGGATAACCCGATATCCCACGTCCGCGGCACCGTATCAATGGCGAGAAACTCGAGGAGCATGGACAGCGCCTCGAGCCAGTTCTTCATCGTCCAGTCCGACTCCACCTTCCTCGACGGACAGTACGCCGCCTTCGGCAGCGTGACGAGCGGTATGGACATAGTCGATAAGATCTGCGCCGACGCGAGGCCGACGGACGATAACGGAACGATACCGGCCGAAGAACAGCCCGTTATAGAGAGCATAACTATAAGAGAAGAATAAACAAAATCCCCTTCGCCAAACGGCGAAGGGGATTTGAGCGTGTCGACAAAGTCGACACGCTTCAAATGAGACCCGCTCCGCTGGGCTCTCATTTGAGTCTGCAGTCCGCTGCAGCGCACGGCTACGCCGCACGTTTGCGGACTGAGCGGTATTTTTGGCGAGGTACACGCCCCCGCCAAAAATGATTTAAATTATAATAATTTCTTTGTCTACAGTCTGAGAGCCCCTTCGCCAAACGGCGAAGGGGATTTACATTATATTTTGGTTTTTCCGTAGATAAGTATATCGGCTATGCGCTTTGATGCAAGACCGTCGCCGTAGGGGTTTTTGGCCCGGCTCATCGAATCGTACAGCTTCTCATCGGTGAGGAGAGCCTTGAACTCGCGGTAGATGTTCTCTTCCTTCGTGCCGATGACCTTCAGAGTGCCGGCGGCGACGCCCTCCGGTCTTTCCGTTACCTCGCGCAGGACGAGGACGGGCTTTCCGAGAGACGGAGCCTCTTCCTGGATGCCTCCGGAGTCGGTGAGTATCATATACGAGCGGGCAAGGAAATTATGGAAGGCCATAACGTCCATCGGCTCTGTGAGCTTTATCCTGTCCATACCTGTGAGCGTGGCGTCAGCCGCCCGTCTCACAAGGGGGTTAAGATGTATTGGGTAGAGCACCTTCACGTCGGGGAACTCCTCCACGACCCGGCGGATTCCGCGGAAAATGGCGTGGAGCGGCTCGCCCCAGCTCTCGCGGCGGTGGGCGGTGAGGATAACGAGACGGGAGCCCTGAGCCCATTCGAGATCGGGATGCTCAAAATCGGCCGTCACCGTAGTCCCGAGGGCGTCTATCGCCGTGTTCCCGGTGACGAAGATGGACTCCGGCTTTTTCCCCTCGCGCAGAAGATTATCCCTCGCGACGGCCGTGGGCGCGAAATTGTAGTCCGCTATCGAGCCAACAGCCTGGCGGTTGAACTCCTCGGGGTAGGGGGAGTGCACATCGTAGGTGCGGAGGCCGGCCTCAACGTGACCCACGGGCACGCCCATATAGTAGGCGGCGAGGGCGGCGGCGAAGGTCGTCGTCGTATCCCCGTGGACTAAGATTACGTCGGGCTCGACCTTCGATATGACCTCGCTCATGCCGCGCATGACCTTCTCGGTAACGTCGAAAAGGGTCTGACCCGCGTTCATAATATCGAGGTCGTAATCGGGCTTTACGCGGAAAACGTCGAGCACCTGCTTTAGCATCTCGCGGTGCTGTCCGGTGACGCAGACGACGGTCTCGACATTTCTTCGGCTTTTAAGCTCATTTACGAGGGGGCACATCTTGATTGCCTCCGGCCTCGTGCCGAAAACGAGCATTATCTTTTTCATAGATGAGATATCCTTTCAAGGGTGATACTCTTCTATTAGATTATACCATTTTCCCGGGCGGTTTACAAGATAAATGAGAGGACAAGCCCGATTATTCCGGAGAAGACCGCCCCCGCCGCGAGGAGGATGACGGGCGGGAGGCGGTAGAGAAAAGAGCGCTTTTTATGCCCCTCAGAAAAGGCGTATTCCTCAGCCGTGCGTAATGCCTCGGAAAGAAGATCGTCCGCCGTTACGCCGCGACCGCCCGCTCCGTCGCGAAGAATGAATATCGCCTCGTCAAACACCTCGGGCTTCGGCGAGCGGACTATAACGACCCTTCGGGAAGTACCCTTTACCATTCGATCAGCTCCTTTTATAGGATTATGACCGGATAATCACTAAGCTAAACCTCGGAAATGCTGACGCTTATAACGGTCATATCGTCCTCGCCGGAGGAGGCCTCGAGGGCTTTTTCCATTATCAGGCGGCTTAGCGCCTTCGGGTCCGTGCCGCCGTACTGCGAGATAAGCTCGCGCAGCCGCCTGTCGTCCGAGCCGGAGATCATCCCGTCGGATATAAAGACGATCATATCCCCGCCGCGAAGCCGCATGCGCCTGCCCCTGTCGCGGACGCCGCCCTCTTCGGAGAGACCGGCGGGCATAAGGCGGGAGCCGACGGTCTTTATTCTGCCCTCGCGCAGAACGTAAGAGGGTGCCGCCCCGTATTTATAGAACCGGGCGTCTCCCGTAAAGCTGTCCACAGTGAATAGATCTACGGTAGAGCTTTCGGTATCGCCCTCGTTTTTCAAAAACATCATGTTGTCGATAAGGCTGAGGCTGAGCTCGGGCTCGACGCCGGCCATAAGGAAGAGACGCAGGGCGGAGACCACGGCTCCGCTTATCTTTGCCGCCTCGGAGCCTGTGCCCATTCCGTCGGCGAGAACGAGGGAGAAAAGCCCCTCGTCGGATAAAAAGCCCGTGCAGCTATCGCCGCTCGCTCCGCCGCCCTTTCCGCTCTTCGCAGCCCCGAAGGATATGGAGAGCGGGGCTTTTTCGCAGAGCACGAGCCTGCCGTTTCCCGGCTCATACTCCGAAAGGCGCAGGGGATTTCCCGCGAGCCGGGAAACCTCCTCGATCCAGTCGCCGTCCCGCTTGAGCTCGGCGAGAGCCTCGCCCCTCAGCTCAATTCTCAGCCTGCCGCCGCGAAGCCGGAGAGCTGCCGCGGAAACGCCGAGCCCCTTCGAGCCGATGAGACCTATTATCCGCTTTTCAAGCGCGGGCTCTACCCGAACGTCCTCCCCGAGGGAGCGGGAGAGAGAATCGAGCAGCTCTCTGAGCCCGCCGAACTGGCTGAGCCCGGCCTCGCGCATATAGCTAAGACGCTCTGAGAACTGCCGTCTCTGCCTGCGCGAGCGAGCCTCGGCGTTTATAGCCGCCGTCAGCCTCTCCACCCTTTCGCAGCTGTCCGCAAAGTAGGGGGGAAGGTCGGAAACGCTTATCTCGCCCTCAGCGCTGAGCTTACCGGTGACGGAATTGAGAGCGTTGCGGGTGGACTGATACTCCGCCTGCCAGCAGCGGGAGCAGCTTGAGCAGGAACGGCAGACCTCCTCGGCCGCCGCGTCGAAAACGCGGGAGGGGTCCTCAAGGTTGCCGCCGGTTCGGGCGATCGCACCGGCGGCGTCGCTAAGCGTGCCGAAGGCGCTGCCGGCAAGCGTAAGTCTCCGCCTCGCGTACTCCCTCGCGCGCCGGAAGCCGAAGCCGGAGGCTCTGAGAGGGAAGACCGAGCCTATGCGCGAGAGGACGGCGTCGGGCAGCATTGCCACGACGACCGAGGCGGCGAAGCAGTCGTAGAGCGGCACGAGCGAGGCTGTAGCCTTAAAGCTCCAGAGCACGGTGAGAGCGTTCGCCGCTATGTAGCTTAGAATGAAGAAGAGCCTGCCGCTCTTTGAAAAAATGCCGGAGACGAGGGCGGAGACGGAGTATATGGCTGTATAAAGCCCGACCGTTCCGGAGGCGAGGTCGAGAAATGCGCCGAAGGCCGCGCCTATCGCGGCGCCCGCGCCGATACCGCCCTTGTATGCGGATACCATAACGCAGACCGTGGCAAGCGCGCCGCCGATCGAAAGTACGTCGAAGAGCCTTATTCCGGAAAGCCCCATAGCTACGGCCGCGGCGAGCAGAACGGTGCTCACCGTATGGCTGAGCCTTCCGAGATTTCCGTCGGAGGCCTCGTTCCACGGAGAGAGGGCGATATCGTAGAAGAATACGAGGGCTGCCGAGGTGACGCTCTCCGTTACGAATAGGGCTAAGGGTACGACCTTCCAGCCTGAGTCAAAGGCGTACACGAAGCCGATGGAAGCCATAGCGATCAGAGTCACAGCCGGGCGGAAAAGGCGGCCGTCCCGCTTTACCGATGTGCGGAGAACGCGATAGACCCAGCGGATCAGCACTATAGCCGCGGCATATTTCAGCGAGGCGGTAAAGCCAAATCCGAAGAAATAGCCCAATATCGCGCCCGCCGCCGTGACGAGGCCAAACAGCCCATCCGGGGCCGCCGCCGCGAACGCCACTCCGAAGGGCGCAAAGCCGGAAAACGCCCTTGCCATTCCGAGGGCAAGAGCTATAAAAAACCGTGAGCCGCCCTCCATTACCATTCCCGCGTCGAGGCCGCGGAGCCTTCTTCCCGCCGCTATCATCCTTTGCAGCACTGAGATCTCCCTTTCATTAAGCTCCCACCTATCTTGCTCTACCGCGAATTGTACACCGTGTTCAGGAAATATTTTGTCAAATTAACATAATTCTGTTAATAAAATTAAAACTTTTCCGGCCAAGGTTGTATTTCCGGGCCGAAATAGCTATAATCAGATAAAATGAGGTGATTTATTTGAGATCGGCTTATGAGCTTCGCTACGCGGCAAGGCTGCATTTAGCGGAAAACTTCGGAAGGATAATACTGAGCTCGATCGTAGTGACCCTCGTGCTCTTCGGCCTCAGTATGCTATCCACCCGTACCTCCGGGCTTTATGATTGGGTGAACGAGCTGAGCAGTCCTGCCCGGGTTGAAAAAATGAACGTCTGGATGGATGAGTACAGGGCGGCGGTCATGGCGGGCGACGATGCGGCGATAGAAGCCCTTGCGAAGTCTAAGCCGATTCCGCCCTTTCCGAGCGTGCCTGCAATGGGCATAGTCCTCACGGTGCTGCTCGAGCTCGCGTCTGCGGCTATCAGCGCCGGGTATTCGGGCTACTTCCTCAAAAGGGTCAGAGGGCGCGACGCCGGGGTGAGGGACGCCTTCCCCAGCTTCAGAAACGCCGTCAGGATACTGATAATAAACCTTTTCGTCAGTATAGCGGTCGGCTTAGGCTTTATTCTCTTCATCGTTCCCGGCATAATTCTGAGCTACCGGTACAGGCTCGTTTATTACGTTATGTTCGATAACCCGCAGATGGGGCCGATAGCCTGTATGCGCGAGTCCGGCAGGCTTATGCAGGGAAATAAGCTTCGCCTTTTCAGCCTCGACCTCAGCTTTATCGGCTGGAAAATACTCTCCGCCGTCGTGAGCGCGTTCTTACCGCCCG
>ONTN01000178.1 GCA_900320765.1 uncultured Eubacteriales bacterium | reverse complement strand
GCCGCCACGCCGGCTGGCTTACCGCTGCCGCCTCCCTCGCTTCCACCGTTGGCTGCGGTCCCGACCTTATTTACGTTCCCGAGGTCGATTTTGATATGGACAAGTTCCTCGCTGACGTTCAGCGCATTTACGACGCCAACGGAAAGTGCATCGTAGCCGTTTCCGAGGGCATCCACTACGCCGACGGTTCCTTCGTCTCTGAGGCGAAGGCCAGCGCGACTGACGGCTTCGGCCACGCTCAGCTCGGCGGTCTCGCCGCTCTGCTTGCGAATATCGTTAAGGAAAAGACCGGCGCAAAGGTTCGCGGAATTGAGCTCAGTCTTCTCCAGCGCTGCGGCGCTCACCTTGCCAGCCAGACCGATATCACCGAGAGCTTCACCGCAGGCAAGAAGGCCGTTGAGGCAGCTATCGCCGGCGAGACCGGATATATGGTCGGCTTCAAGCGCGTTATGGTCGACGGGAAGTACACCTGCGAGTACGTTCTCCTTCCGCTTACCAGCGTTGCGAACTTCGAGAAGAAGGTCCCGCTTGAGTGGATCACTCCCGAGCACAACGGCATTACCTCTGACTTTGCAGATTACGCTCTTCCCCTTATTGCCGGAGAGCCCGACCGCAAACTCGAAAACGGTCTTCCCCGCTTTGCAAGACTTAAGAAAGTCCTCGCAAAATAAGGATCTAAAAACAATTTCTCCCATCCGTTTGGATGGGAGTTTTTTTATGGAAAAAACTTTCGGAATTAACGGCCTTTTCAGACATATACTTTTATAGGCAAGGAGGCGTTATTATGAGAACAAACGTAAAAAAACTGATATTTTCGATCGGAATACCGCTGATTGGCGGCGGCATTGTAGGGTTTATTACAACCGGCGCAGGAGCTTACGACGGCATGGTAAAGCCTCCGCTCTCTCCGCCCGGCTGGCTTTTTCCCGTCGTGTGGTCTATCCTGTATATTATGATGGGTATTGCGTTATACCTCGTGCTCATCTCTCCCCAGTCTGATGAGGTTAAGTCTCTTTCGAAGCGAACCTTCGCTTCTCAGCTTATAATTAATTTTCTGTGGCCTGTCATTTTCTTCATTCTAAAAACCTATTGGGCGGCAGTCGTAACACTCGGAGCCCTGATTATTTTGGTTATCATTACGATAGTCGATTTCAGAAAGTCGGATAAACGGGCCGCGTTATTGCTGGTGCCGTATCTCCTGTGGTGCCTGTTTGCTTTATATCTTAATATAGGCGTTGCGATATTGAATTAAGTGATGAAACAGGGCGGCTCGATAGTGCCGCCCTGTATTTTTATCCAACTGCTATAGATGAGTTATAGTCATAATATATCGATTCGCAAAGGAGCTTTGCGATCTGTGCACGGGAGATCATTGACTTCGGATCGAGCTTTCCGCCTGAGCCGGATATTATCCCCATATCTACGAGGCTTGACGCGGCCTTGACGGCAAACTTTGAAACGCTGTCTGCATCGCTGAAGCGTTCAAGGACTGAATCATCCGCAGCCTCACGGTCATAGAAATACGCCCTGTAAATAAGCGTAAACGCCTGCTCTCGCGTCAGAGTGCCGGTGGGAGAGAACTTCCCGTTCCCGGTCCCCTTTGTGACGCCCTGCTCGCACGCCCAGTTTACGGCAGCCGCGTAATACGCATTGGACTGAACGTCGGAAAAGCCCTCAAGGCTTTGAGGCTCAGGCTTGCCCATAGCTCGCCATAGCATAACTACAAAGTCGCAGCGTTTCAGCCGTTCATTCGGAGAGAACTTTCCGTTTCCGGTGCCGGTAATTATCCCCTCTCTGTATAGTGATTCTATGTATCTGCTCGACCAATGCGCCCTGATATCCGAGAAGGTGCAATATATATCGGTTTTATAGGTCTTTTTCATCTCACCGAGTGAAACTGTGAGCGTTCCCTCTGCTCCGGGAAGTCCGGTAGCGGTGAAGTATTGGAATAGTCTATGACGGCCGTCTGCATCCCGAATATCATTGAGAATGCACAGTAAAGAAAGATGATCAGTTTGCTGTATTTCTTCAGCCTGGCTGTAAAGCCGAGCTCTGTTCCCTCTTCAAGGCCGGTAAGAGCCGGCGCTTTGCCCGTTGCCTTATCAAGAAGCGTAAAGTCAACGTTATTTTCACTTACGATGTGAATGCTCGCTGTTCCCACGACGCCGGACGCTGTTGATAGCTTGAGCTTATCAACGCCCTCTGTCATACCGGCGGTATACATCGTTCCGGAAACCGTTCCGAGGCCGGAAGATATGACAGTAACAGGCTCATCTTTGTCGATAATATTCAGGCGCTCGTCCGCAAAAACGCTTTCAAGCGGTATCGACGCTCCTCGCAGAACGTAGACCCCGTCCTGCTTTAGATACGCTCTCGAGGGAGTATCAGTTTTATCAGAATCAGTAACAAGCAGAATAAAAGCCCCGCAGCTCCGCTCATATCCGCCTGACGGCCGATTAACGACTGTCGCAGTCTTATCTCCGGGCCTTTTTACAGCTATCGAAGTTGAGCCGCCGCCGTCAAGGTTTACGGCAAAGCGGACGTTCTTTGACTGCATATCCTTTGCGAGATTCTGCATATTTGCGCCCGTTGAGTACCCGGACGTCTTACCGTCCAGGGCGTACAGAAGGATCGTGCCGCCGTATGTCACGCCTACCGCGGTTCTCGGATTCGTCGACGTGATCGCTTCATCCCAGGCTTTTGAATCTGTTATCTCTCCCTCGTCTATGAGAAGGTCGCCGCAGCCCGTTGCCTGCACGGCGCCGATAAGACGCTCGTCAGCGCATTCAAAGCTCAGCGTTACTCGGTCACCGACCTCAAACTTCTCCCGCACGGAATCCCTCATTGAGGTAGCGTCGCAGGTAAGAACGGCTTGATTCTCGCCTATCTGATAATTGTCTCCTTTCGGAATAACTGCTTCGACCTCGTATGTCACGGTCGAGCCGAGGCGGTACTCCCCTTCGACAACGTTAAATCTCACGGCCCAGCCATCGGATGCGGTGTGAGTCGTATCAGAGAAGTCGTCTGTCAGCAGATACAGTCCCCCGCCGTCGTTGCGAGCTTTATTGAAGTGCTTAAATGTGACAGCTTTGTCTTTTCCCTCTATCGATAAAATAAGCTTGACGTCGGTTTTTCCAAGGAAAAACGCGCCATTTTCATCGATCGCCAGTATGTTTTCATCTTCGGGGCTTGATTTGAATATCCCATTCTCAATCGATATTCCGAGCGGCATCTGGTTAAAAAAGGCAAAAAAGTCCGAATTAACCCCTCCTACGACGGTTTTGCCGAGGGATTCATAATACTCCACAGCCTCCGTTAACGTCATTCCACCGTACACTTTTTTGCAGGGCATAAAAACGGGATATACCTTGCTCTCCGGTGAAACGGAAAGCATAAAAGCCTCTTCCCTGTTCCCGAGGGCGTTAAACGATATCTCGTTCGTATATGAAAAGCCGTCCAGTAGCTCAGACGTGTTTATGTAAACGGCCTCGCCCGTTCCGCCACCGGCGGCGGAAACAGGCATGGCCGCCGTCGTACAGAGAACGAGCAAAGCGATGATCGAAGCTTTTATTCGCATCGTAACCTCCGCTGAACTATAATCATTCGTTCAGCATTTTCAAAAATTCTTCTTCAGAAATAATCTGAATCCCCAACTCCTGAGCTTTGGTAAGCTTAGAGCCTGCCGCCTCGCCGGCCAAAACAACGCTCGTTTTAGCGGATACAGAGCCGGACACCTTTCCACCCGCTTTTTCAATAAGAGCCTTTGCCTCTTCTCTCTTAAGCGTAGGGAGCGTACCGGTCAAAACAAAGGTCTTGCCCGATAGCTTAGTGCCCACGGGCTCCTCCTTTGACTCGGTATTGACTCCGGCGTTCATAAGCAGCGAGAGAAGGTGCTCAGACTGCGGAGAGGAAAACCATTCTACGATGTATTCGGCGGTGACCTCCCCTATATCATTGACTGACGTAAGGTCAAAAATGTTCGCCTCTTTAATTTTTTCCAGCGAGCCGAATGCTCTTGCAAGAGCTCTCGCCGCGCTCTGACCGACCTGAGGAATACCAAGCGCGCATAAGAGCCGCGAGAGATCGTTACTCTTGGACTTTTCAATAGCGGCTATAAGATTCTCGGCAGACTTCTTTCCGAGTCCGGGCAGGCTCGCGAGATCCTGCGCATTCAGATAATACAGGTCTCCGGCAGAGCGGATAAGTCCGTTATCGATAAGGAGAGCGACTATTGACGCGCCCATCCCGTCGATATCCATTGCCTCTCTTGAGACGAAGTGCACGATATGCCTCAGTCTTTGTGCGGGACATTCTGCGCCTCTGCAGCGAATTGCCGCCCCTCCCTCGTCGCGGCTTACCGGCTCTCCGCAGACGGGGCACGTCTTTGGAAACTCGTATGCTTTCGCAGACTCCGGCCTTTTTTCAGGAACTACGCGAAGGATCTCGGGTATTATCTCTCCAGCCTTTCTTATAACGACGGTATCGCCGATCCGGATATCCTTGTCCCGAATAAAGTCCTCGTTATGCAGGGTGGCGTTAGTTACGGTAGTTCCCACAAGGCGCACCGGCTTAACGACGGCCTTCGGCGTGAGTACGCCCGTTCTTCCGACCTGGATGATAATATCCGTGAC
>ONTN01000182.1:2704-3345 GCA_900320765.1 uncultured Eubacteriales bacterium | reverse complement strand
GAGGAGAAGCGCAACAATTTTCTTCATTTTTGTTCCTCCTAAATTATGTATTCTCGGCATTTTGCCGCAGAATCCAGATTATTTTAGAAAAGCACAGGCTCTGCCGGGGCAGAGCTTTCAAAATAGGGGCCCCTATTTTGGTGCTTTTCTATAAATTACGGTGTAATTATACTACCTAAAATTGACATTGTCCACAAAGATTTAACATTTTCAGCGTTTTGTACATATTTCAGCATTCAATTTTGAGCAATCAGCTTAAATTCAGTTTTGCGTCGTCTATTTTGCCCCAGGCTCCGGCTCCTGCGCCTGCGCAGCGGACGTAAATGCCGACCTCAAGGGCCTGCCCGGCGGCGTACTCTATATTGTACACCGTTCCCGTGCTCCACGAGCCATAGGACGTTATTTCCATTTTCGACGTTGCTACCGTCTCTCCGTCAACTTTCGCATAGGCGTACGCCTCGTAATCCCCGGCGTCGCCGCCCATTATTGAAATTGAGAACTTGTATTTTCCGCTCTCAAGCCCCTCCGGCGTCTGGAATAGCCGGAATTTGACGGAATCGCTCTTTGAGCTCCAGAAGTGCATATGGTACGCGCCGGTGAGCGAGTCGGTAAGCTTCTCCTCAACGTAGAGCTGGTCGGCT
>ONTN01000182.1:0-2603 GCA_900320765.1 uncultured Eubacteriales bacterium | reverse complement strand
CGACCATGGTGACGACGGCCTTCGCCGTCTTCCCGCCGGCCGTGCCGTAAATCTCGTATGTATTCGGCCCGCTCGAGTGCATTTTCTTTATGAGGGCGTCGTCAAGCTCCCACTTAACGGGTATCTCGGCCCTTGAGTCGTCCGTCATAACGGCGCTCACCGTCTCCGGGAGCTCGATGGGAGCCGAGAGGTCTATCATAAGGGAAACGGTCTCGATATCGTCCGGCGCTGTCTCAGTCTCGTTTCCGAAGCGGACGAGGTTGAATATTCTCAGAGACTCGAAGGGATGCCCGCTCGGGTCAAAGAAGGCCTGGTTGTCGACGGAAGAGCCGCCGTAATACTTGCCGGCGTCATCAGGATCGTACTCCCCCGCATAGCTCGTCGCCCAGCCGGAGCCGAACTCCTCCCAGAGCTGGCGGTTCTTCTCCCAGCTCTCGGTGCCGACCGCGATCCATGCGCCCTCCCAGTAGCACACGCCGATGCCGTTCGGCACCTCGCTCACGGCCTCGATTACCTTTCTGACGGCGTTTGCCTGACCCTGGACGGTATAGGGGTAATACTTTGCCGTGTTTCCCCCGTCGCTCACGGAGTTCCCGCTGAAATCGGTATCCTCCCCGGTGTAAGCGTAGCTCGTCTCCATTACAAGTATCTTCTTACCGTAGGTCTCGCTGACGTTCGTGAGGACTTCCTTAAGATTATCGTACGTTCCGTGCCAGAAGGGGTAGTAGGACGAGGCGAAAACGTCGTAATCGACCCCGTACCTGTCGAGATTTCCGGCGTAGCTCATATATGCCATACCGTTCTCGGGATTTGCAAAGTGAATGGCGACGAGGGTGCTCGGGCATGACTCGCGCACGGCCTCAGCTCCCGCGCTCATAAGGGATGTTATATTCTCCCAGCTTCGCTCGCCGCAGAAGTACATATTGGTCTCGTTTCCGATCTGCACCATACCGACGGCAACGCCCTCCGCCTTTAGCCGCTCAAGGCTCTCGCGGGTGAAGTTGTAAATGGCGTCCCCCTTCTCCTCAAGCGTATAGTCCGCCCAGGCTTTCGGCACGAACTGCTTTCCGGGGTCTGCCCAAAAGTCTGAATAGTGGAGATCGAGGATGAGCTTCATCCCGTTTTCCGTCGCGCGTTTGCCGATCTTGACCGCCGTTTCGATATCGCAGTTGCCGCCGCCGTAGCCTCTGCCCGCTGAATCGTAGGGATCGTTCCAGAGGCGGACGCGGATATGGGTGACCCCGTTATCCGCAAGGATGGCGAAAAGGTCGCGCTCTGACCCGTCAAAGTCGTAATAGCGGACGCCGCTCGCCTCAAGGGCGATAACGCTTGAGACGTCCATTCCCATAATAAAGTCGTCGGGCAGGTTTTCCACCTGCTTAACGTAAAGGCTCGAGCCCTCGATCTTCTCCTGCGGCTTCGTCTCAATGATGACCTCCGGCAGGGTCTCGAAGCTCTTGCGCTCGGTTCGCTTCACGGGCGCGGGCGCGGGCTCCGGTGTGGGCTCAGGCGCGGGTGAAGGCTCGGGCGTCGGCTCAGGCTGTGGGTCTGCCGGCTTTGCGCAGGCGGACGCAATTATTAGAAGCGAGAGCGCGAGGGCGATAAGGCGGACAGTCTTTTTCATTTTTCGGCTTCCTTTCCTATTTCCATAAACCTCTCGGCCACCTGATAAGCGGCCGTATCCTGCTTGCCCGTGTGCACAGAGTTAACACCGTAAAACAGGTAGTAGTCCTCGCTTTCAGCGCCGGGCACCCAATACGAGATGTACCCGTCCGCGGCTCCCTTGCCCGTAGCGGTGTCGTACACCTTTATCCCCTCGCCGGAAAAAGCGTCCCTCAGCTCCTCAACGTCGGACGCTCTTACGATATAGATATCGGCGTTTAAAAACGTCCTGTCTCCGAAAAGCGCCTCGGTGAACTTATGCACCTTGACCATCCTTATCCCCTCGGGAAGCTCCTCCTCCAGCTCGAGGCGGAGGGCCATATTCTCCATCTCGTAGGCGTTTACGAAGATCTCGACCTTCTTCTCCGCCCTCGTATCGGTGACGTTCGTAAAGATCCAGCCAGTAAAGATCGCGGCGACGATGGCCCAGACGGCAAAGCTGTGTAGCTGGGAGAACACGTTCCTCAAAAAGCGGAAGTGCTTCTTCCTCGGCCCCTTGCCGGATGGCTCTGCGCCCTCCGGAGCCTCGAAGGCGGCGACGTAGTTCGACACCGTCCATACTCTGACCTTTCCCTCGGGAATGAGGGCGGCCTTATCCACGTGGATGTTCAGCTTATGCCTCCCGTCGGCGTTGTAAAGCTCAGCCTTTCTCAGGGTAATGCTTTTCTTTATCCTCAGCACCTCGTCCGTGAGCTTCAGCGTGCCCTCGAGCTCCTCTCTCTCGCCCGTCAGCATATTCTCCGCGTGCTGCGTTTCCACCTTCAGTTTCCCCCGGCGGAACACGTTGAAGTAAATGATTATCCACCCGGCGACGACTGCCACCCCGATGATCCAGTAGATCATCACCTGCTGATTTTTGGTGTTTGTCAGCGCAAAGAGGACGATCTCTGCGATTACCGCGGCTGCGGCGAGGGCGATGAGGATGATCTTCCATATTCTGT
>ONTN01000113.1:4631-5427 GCA_900320765.1 uncultured Eubacteriales bacterium | reverse complement strand
CGTTTGGTTCATCATTTTTCTCCTATAACAGCAAGTTCCCCCGGCCGGATCCGGTCGGGGGACTTGTTTATTATTTCAGATCAGACGAGTTCGATAACCGCCATCTCAGCAGCGTCGCCGCGGCGGGCGCCGATGCGGGTGATGCGGGTGTAGCCGCCGTTGCGGTCGGCATACTTCGGAGCGACCTCATCAAAAACCTTCTTGGCAACGTCTTCTCTGGTGATGAAGCTCAGAGCCTGACGATAGGATGCCAGATCCTTCGCCTTGCCAAGGGTAATCATCTTCTCGGCCATCGGAGCGATCTCCTTGGCGCGTGTGACGGTGGTCTCCATTCTTCCCTTATCGAGCAGATCAGTAACCTGCTGACGGAGCATCGCCATGCGCTGGGCAGTCGTCTTGCCGAGCTTTCTGGTTCCAGGCATTGTACTATTTCCTCCTTAAGGTTCGGTCATTGTTCCCTGTGATGGATATCAGGTGCTGCTTTCGCTGTCGTCAGCCAGATGGAGGCCCATCTGGTTGAGCTTGTGCTCGACCTCTTCCAGAGATTTACGGCCAAGGTTACGAACCTTGATCATCTCTTCCTGAGTCTTGCTGACCAGATCCTCTACCGTGTTGATGTTCGCACGCTTCAGGCAGTTGAAGCTGCGCACGGAGAGATCCAGCTCTTCGATCGTAATGCTCATGAGGTCGTTGGTTTCCTGCTCTTCCTTCTCTACGACCACCGACTCATCCGTGAGATTCTCAGACAGATCGGTGAACAGAGTGAAGTGGTCGACCAGGATCTTCGCGGCCAGCG
>ONTN01000113.1:0-4626 GCA_900320765.1 uncultured Eubacteriales bacterium | reverse complement strand
GTCAGCTTGTCGAAGTCCGTCTGGTTGCCGACACGGGTGTTCTCCACACTGTAGTTGACCTTCACAACCGGGGTGAAGATCGAGTCCACCGGAATGGTGCCGATCGGCATTGCGGGATTCTTGTTGCGGTCCGCCGGGACATAGCCGCGGCCGTGATCCACAACGAGTTCCATGTTCAGGGCGCCTTCCGGCCCCAGAGTCGCGATGACCTGGTCGGGATTAAGAATCTCAACCTCTGCATCGGGCTTGATGTCACCCGCAGTCACCACACCTTCTCCCGAGGCGTCCAGATAGATCGTCTTGGGTCCGTTGGAGTGGAGCTTTGCGATGATGCTCTTAACATTCAGGACAATTTCCGTCACGTCTTCCTTCACACCGGGAATTGTCGAAAATTCGTGCTGAACACCGGCGATTTTAATGCTGGTGACCGCGATGCCGGGGAGGGATGAGAGCAGAACTCTGCGAAGAGAGTTTCCAAGCGTCGTGCCGTAGCCGCGCTCCAGAGGCTCCACGATATACTTGCCGTATGCGGGATCGGTCGGGGTCTCTATGCATTCGATACGCGGCTTCTTTATTTCAATCATATGGTACCGTTACCCTCCTTATTATCTTTGCGCCCGTGGTTGCGGGCGATCGCTTTGGCTGTTTGTGCGTTAACGAGGGTTTATGAATTACTTGGAATACAACTCGATGATGAGGTGCTCTTCGACCGGGAATTCAATATCCTCTCTGGTCGGGGCGGCAACTACCTTGCCGACCAGGTTGGCAGCGTCAAATTCCAGCCACTTCGGGATGACGACGGAGCTGTTGGCCTCGACGTTCTCCTTGAAGCGCTCAATCTTGCGGCTGGCTTCTCTCAGTTCGATGACCATGCCGGGCTTGACCTGATAGCTGGGGATGTTGACCTTTTTGCCGTTGACGGTGAAGTGGCCGTGGTTGACCAGCTGGCGGGCTTCACGACGGGTGGCGGCATAACCGAGGCGGAAGACTACGTTGTCCAGGCGGCTCTCAAGCTGAATGAGCAGGTTGTCGCCGGCTTTGCCGGGCATACGGACGGCCTTCTCATAATAGCCGAGGAACTGCTTCTCCAGAACACCGTAGATGAACTTGACCTTCTGCTTTTCCTGCAGCTGGGTCGCATACTCAGACTTTTTCCGTCTGTTCTGCTGCTGGGAGTTGCGGGTTGTAACCTTCTTATTGTAGCCCATTACTGCGGGGCTGATTCCGAGTGCCTTGCAGCGCTTGGCAACCGGCTGGGTATTCTTTGCCATAAGATTTCCCTCCTTCTCTTATACGCGGCGACGTTTCGGAGGACGGCATCCGTTGTGGGGGATGGGCGTAACATCCTTGATCATCGTCACTTCAAGTCCTGCCGTCTGCAGGGCGCGGATGGCGGCTTCACGGCCGGAGCCGGGTCCCTTGACGAAGACTTCGACGGTCTTCAGACCATGCTCCATTGCAGCCTTTGCGGCCGTCTCCGCCGCTGTCTGCGCGGCGAAAGGAGTGGATTTCTTGCTGCCACGGAACCCGAGTCCGCCGGCGGAAGCCCAGGAAATGGCGTTTCCGGCCGTGTCGGTGCAGGTGACCATGGTGTTATTGAAAGAAGAGCTGATATGAACCTGGCCCTTTTCAATATTCTTACGCTCTCTGCGGCGTGTACGAACTTTTTTCTTATTGTTAGCAGCTGCCATGTTTCATATCCCTCCTTTACTTTTTCTTGTTCGCGATGGTGCGTTTCGGACCCTTGCGGGTACGGGCGTTGGTCTTGCTTCTCTGGCCGCGGACGGGAAGTCCCTTGCGGTGACGTGTGCCGCGGTAGCAGCCGATCTCGGTGAGGCGCTTTATATCGAGCGCCACGGCGCGGCGGAGGTCGCCCTCCACGGTGTAGTTCTTATCGATGACCTCACGGAGAGCAGCCTCCTGAGCGTCGGTTAGATCCTTGACGCGGGTATCGGGATCGATGCCGGTCTCCTCGAGGATCTTCTTCGCGCTCGTTCTGCCTATACCGTAAACGTAGGTAAGGCCGATCTCTATTCTCTTTTCTCTGGGCAGGTCAACGCCGGATATTCTTGCCATTTTTAATAATCATCCTTTCATTGACTTTTAGCCTTGTCTCTGCTTATGCTTGGGGTTCTCGCAGATGACCATGACTTTTCCCTTGCGCTTGATGACTTTGCACTTCTCGCACATGGGCTTTACTGAAGGTCTGACTTTCATTTAAATGTACCTTCCTTTCATTACATACGAGGGGACTCTCCCCGGACTTTGTTTGCCTGACGGCTTACTTGCTTCTCCAAGTTATCCTGCCGCGGGTAAGGTCGTACGGGCTCATCTGGACCGTGACCTTGTCTCCGGGAAGAATTCTGATGAAATTCATTCGAAGCTTTCCGGAAATATGCGCCAGGATGATATGACCGTTCCCGATGTCGACCTTGAACATCGTGTTGGGCAGACTTTCCACCACGGTACCTTCGATCTCGATCTCGTCTGACTTAGCCAAGGTGCATACCTCCTTCATTGCTTTCTGCGCCGGACATTGCGGCCAGCGCCCTTCTGATTTCTCCGTTCGTCACTTTTTCTCCCGACCTGAGCTTGTCGGCTATTCTGCCTTCTGGCTTCGTAACCAGGCTCAGATGCTTTTCCTTTTTCCTTTTCGGCTTCTCGATCCGTCTTACACGCCCGTCCGCGATATAGGCGAAGGCGCCCTCGACTCCGACCACGAAAAACCGTTCTCCCGCGTCCCTGCCCCGAAGGGAGAGGACGACGTCGGAAACGCCAAAGCTCATATATCCTCCTCGCAAACGGTGAGGATCTCTGGCTCTCCGTCGGTTATCAAAAGTGAGTTTTCATAATGCGCCGCAAGGCTACCGTCCCTCGTGACTACCGTCCAGCCGTTCTTGAGGGTTTTTACCTCGTAAGTTCCGGCTGTGACCATCGGCTCGACCGCTATGGTCATTCCTCTCACAAGCCTCGGCCCGTGGCCGGGGACTCCGTAGTTGGGCACCTCGGGATCCTCGTGCAGCACAGCGCCTACGCCGTGACCGACGTAATCGCGCACCACGCCGAAGCCCTGAGCCTCAACGTACGCTTGGACGGCCGCTCCGATATCGGAAACCCGGCAGCCAGGCCGGGCAAATTTTATGCCCTCAAAAAAGCTCTGCCGTGTGACTTCGACAAGCCTCTTTGCCTCCTCGGATGCGTGCCCTGCAATGAATGTTGCGGCGCAGTCCCCCACAAAGCCGTCCTTTGTGGCTCCAACGTCGATCTTGACGACGTCGCCGTCATAAATCACGCGATGCTTATCCGGTATTCCGTGGATCACCTCTTCATTGATCGAGATGCACACGCTCTTCGGAAAGCCGCCGTAATTCAGGAAGGTGGGAACCGCTCCCTTTGATCTGATATACGCGTTTACTGCCTTGTCTATTTCAAGGGTTGTTACGCCGGGGACTACCATTTTTCCCGCGAGTTCGCGGGCTGCCGCGGTAATTCGTCCCGCGCGGCGCATAAGGTCCGCTTCGTGAGCTGTTTTGACTCTGATCAATTCTCAAGCCCCTCCAAAGCGGCTAATATTGACGCCGTCGTCGCCTCAAGGCTCTGCTCGCCGTCTACGCGGACGAGCTTGCCCTCCTTCTCATAATAGTTAAGAAGCGGCTCGGTCTCGGCGTGATAAACCTCAAGGCGATGGTGCACCGTCTCGGGAAGGTCGTCCTTCCTGATGGTGAGCCTGCCTCCGCAGTGGTCGCAGACGCCTTCCGTCGCGGGTGGGTTGAACGCGACGTGGTAGGTGGCGGAGCAGCCGGAGCAGGTCCGTCTGCCGGTCATGCGTCTCTCTATCGCCTCATCGGAAACGTCGATATCGACGACAGCGTCGACCTCGACTCCCTCGGCGTGGAGCATATCCGCCTGCGCTAACGTGCGGGGAACGCCGTCAAGGATATATCCGTTTTTGCAGTCATCGTGGGCAAGGCGCTCGTTCAGGATGCCGATAATAACGTCGTCCGAAACGAGGGAGCCCGCCTCGATAAGAGCCTTTGCCTTCCGGCCTACGGGCGTGCCGTCACGGACGGCAGCCCGCAGAATATTTCCGGTAGAGATGGTTGGAATGCCCAGTTTTTCGGAGAGTATCTCGGCCTGAGTACCCTTTCCGGCGCCGGGCGCGCCCATAATTATAAGCTTCATCTCTAAACCCTCAGGGCTTATTCAAGAAAGCCCTTGTAGTTTCTCATCACCATCTGAGCCTCGATGCTCTTAACAGTCTCAAGAGCAACGCCCACGAGGATTATGAGAGAGGTGCCGCCGACGGCTATTCCGGAGGAACGGGCCGTGGCGCTTACCGCGTTGACGATAAGGGGAACTATGGCGACGATACCGAGATAAACGGCTCCGAAGAGGGTTATCTTTCTAAGCACCTTCGCGATGAAGTCGCTGGTGGGCTTGCCCGGGCGGAAGCCGGGGATATAGCCGCCGTTCTTCCTCAGGTTGTTCGAAACCTCCACGGGGTTGAACTGGATGGTGGAGTAGAAGTAGCTGAAGAAGATGATAAGCAGGAAGTACAGAACCATATAGAGCACGGTGTTCGTGTCAAGGGCTCTGTAGACGCCGCCCCAGAAGCTCTGCGTGGAG
>ONTN01000036.1 GCA_900320765.1 uncultured Eubacteriales bacterium | reverse complement strand
CCCGAGAAAATGACCCTTGCGGAGATTTACGAAATGCTCGATAACCAAAAAATGGCTGATTCACAGGGATTCGTCACAGGCTACGCAACGGAATGGGACAATAGATACGTCTACCTGAGAGTGTCTAAACCGAACCGTATGTTCATAGAGGGCGACGTAGTCAAAATCGACTACGCGAACGCAAATTCATATGTAGACTTTTCAGGTTTCCGATTTATAAAGGAAAACAGGCTGTTCGTGTATTACAACAATGCCGACGTGAACCTCTCCGAAAAGCTGATTATCCCAATTAACATCGAAGACCCGAAAATGACGTGGGACTATAAAGAAGAATAATAATATTACAAGGAAAACTATATATGAAAAAAGTATTATTATTTGCCTTTTCGCTCATTTTGGCTCTTTCAGCTACGATAACAGTCTCAGCAGATGATTACAAAGCCTCAATAGAAAGAGTTATAAAGCAATACTTTGAAGCAAGGCTTGTTCTTCCGGATGCTAAAGTGCTTTCTGAAATAGCCAATAAAGGAACACTTGATACCGAGCTGGAAAGATATAGTATTTTGAAAAGCCAAGGAATTAAGATAGAATCATCAGAATACGAAATCATAGAACTTTGGCTTGGAGAAAACTGGGCAGAGGCCTATATCAGCGAGATTGTTACTTACACAGTGAACGGAAAAACCTGCACTGAGACGGTGCTACATTATTTTGGATGCATCGACTACAGCGGAATAATTACGTCAGACAGTTACCGAGAAGAATTTTCAGGCTTTTCCTCTTCTTCTTATGTACCTGAAGAGCTTCAAATTAAATCAAATATCCCGGTTGTAATTAAGGCAATTGACAATATGAATGGTAACGTTTTGACCGGAGAGGATTGGAAACTATCCAAATTATACGCCTTGTCCCGGCGACATTATTTTTTTAAATGCAGGATTATCATCCGGACATGTTGGCTTAGTTGAGTATGTGTTGGGGTGAAACGTGCATACGATAGAAGGAAATTATAATAATAATGTGCAGCGAGTTATACGATCGATTACTAACACAAGCATTTCGGGCTTTGCAAAAATAGGATGGGATGCACATTCTTGGCAATGGCAGACTAGTAGCACAAAGCATTGGCGCGAATGCGCTTACTGTGATTTTGAAGAAGGTCCAGCATGGCATAATTTCTTTTTAAGCGGAGCTTATTATATATGCTCGGATTGCGGATATTATACAACAAATCCAATTATTAATAATCTTCCAAATAATGTTGAATAGAACTAATATTTGCTTCCTATTCGGATTAAAAATCTATCTAAAGTAGCTAAAAATTTTAAGCCATTTACCCTTTACAAGATTAAGCTTATTGTGCTACACTCTATAATACGTTGGGGGGTCGGGGGGCCGACGGGGGCCCTCCGGGGGTATTGCACTTCTGTTCCGGTTGACGGAATAACCGTTTCCGATCAGGAAACGATACAGCTTAACAAGAACGTAAACACTAAATATCCCGCCTCGGTTTAACCGGGGCGGGATACCTTTATACCTCATTCATCAGAAGCTCGATTATCTTGCCGTAAAGCTTCTCGGCGTGTTTGCGGAAGTTCGATTCTATCTTCTTTGCTTGGTCAGAGTCGCCGCATAATAGCTCAAGGTCTATTAGCTGACCCATACCGTCGCCCATACTGAGCTTAACAGTGAAGCCTCCGAGCTGCCTTAATTCGTGTGTCGCGTGGATCATTGAGTCGCGCTCCAAGAGCTGCCTCGTTGTCGCGCTCGCCTTGTCGGCTCTGATACGGACTGAATATCGGATGCCCTGCTCAGCTGCCATACCGTTCTCAATGCCCTTTTGCGTAAGAGAGTAGGCGCCGTCCTCCTCTCGTATATGTCCGGTGCGGATAAGGTCGTACAGGCATTCGGCAAACTCAAAGTACCCGATACCGTCGTCGCACAGCAGCACGAGGTCTGTAAGCTCGTTTCTGGGTACGGGCATATTGACCTTGCGAAGGACGTAGAGTATAAGCACCTTTAGCTCCATCTCGTCGTGAATAAATCCGAACCGCTGCTCCATCTTGATACCTCTCGACATTTTTCGATCTTGCTTCATATTATAAATGCTTCTTAAAAAAAATACAAGAGGCAAGGAATGAAGCGGAACATTATTCCAAAAATACAAGTCATATATGCATAGCGAATTTGTTGACTTAATGTCGGATATCGTCTATAATTGTCGAAGAACAGGAGATGATTTAATGGCAAAGGAAGGAAAACACGTTGCCCGTCGGGCGAAAAAGGCCATTGATAAAAAGCTTTTAGTTTATATTATCGCGGCCGCTGTCGCCCTTATCGCTGCTGTCACCGCGGTAGTGCTTCTCGTTTCAGCCGGGAACAAGGCTCCCGACGAGCCTGTCGAGCCTGATCCCGTGGTTGATCCTCAGCCCGAGCCTGAACCTGAACCCGAGCCGGAACCGGAACCTGAGCCCGAACCGGAACCTGAGCCCGAACCTGAGCCTGAACCTGAACCCGAGCCGGAGCCCGAACCTGAACCTGAGCCGGAACCCGAGCCCGAGCCCGAGCCCGAGCCTGTATATACCGGCCCGTATAATCCTTTGACGGGTATGCCGATAGACACGGATATAACGACCGTGCGGCCCTATGCCATTATGATAAACAACCACCGCTATGCGACCCCTCAGGACGGTATCGGAAAGGCCGATATTCTCTATGAGGCACTTGCCGAGGGCAGCATAACGAGATTCCTCGCCATATTCACCGATGTGACCGCGGCGAAGGATATTGGGCCCGTCAGGAGCTCCCGCCCCTATTATCTCGATATGACGAGAGGGTACGACGCTATCTACGTTCACGCCGGCGGAAGTGACGACGCCTATATAGCGATGAAGAACGCTAAAATGACCCGCGTAGACGGAGTAAACGGCGGGTACGAGCAGGGCCAGCTATTCTACCGCGATTCAGTCCGCAAGCAGAAGGGGCTTGAGCACTCCCTTATGGTGATGCCCGACAAGCTCGTAGATTATATTAGTAAGCACGAGCTAAGAACTGAGCATTACGCGGACTTTGAATACAATATGACCTTTGCCGATGAATCGGCTCCGTCCAATACCTCGGCTGAGTCTATCGAGGTCACTTTCAGAGGCACGAAGACGACGAGCTTCAAGTACGATCCCGAGACAAGGCTCTACACGGCGAGCCAGTTCGGCGGCGTTATGACCGACGCTCTTGACGGCAGCGCGGTCTCATTCAGAAACGTTGTCACCATCTTTGCGAGGGTTACCGTTTACGATTCCTACGGGCGGCTTAAGACCGAGCTTAGCGGCAAAACCGGAAGAGGCTTCTTCTTCTCGGAGGGCAAGTTCGTTATGATAAACTGGTCGAAGGCGGACGCCGACTCACCCTTCGTATTTACTGACGAGAGCGGAGCCGAGATCGTCTTCGGCAGAGGAAAGACCTACATAGGCATCGTTCCGACGGACGGCAAGATCACATACGATTGATATAAAAAATAGGCGGGAGGTTAAACCTTCCGCCTATCTGATTATTCTCTCAGGTCTTCAATGGCGCCGCGATAGGTCTCGGAGAAGCCGGAGACGGTGTCGGGCGGGAAAAACTCGTCGACGGGGAAATCGATCCTGTTAAACAGGGTGCAGGGATCGTCGGGAGCAGTATCTGCGCATTCCTTGCTCGGCACGCAGTAGTCGTAGGCGGGAATAAGAAGCTGGGTATCACGCTCGAGGCGGACGATAGAGAACTGACCGATAGTCGCGTAGACCCTTCTCGTTCCTCCGGAGAGGACGAGGGGAGAGTCAAAGGCGTCAGCGATGACATCCGGAACGGGGAATACCGCGTCGCCTTCGCCGGGATCGGCCGACTCTACGAGCCTTAGATCGAGCATAAGCGGATCGACGGCCTCCACTACTGCGATGGGCAGCTTGCCCGCGCTCGTGCTGACTGATGAGGCGGTACTCAGCGGCGCGTCGGAGGAGAAAACCTTCGCTCCGCTGTCGCTTCCGTAGAGAAGTATCCTCTTCGTGTAATATCCGAGCCCTGTGATCTGAGGTGCTGCGGCTCCGAAACCGGCTATTTCTCCCGTTATCTTATAGTAGAAGCTGAGATCGACCGAATAAAAGCCCCTGTTGAACTGAACGGGCTGCACGGCCGTATCTACGTACAGAAGCTCCGCGTGCTTTGCCCTGAGCCCCGCGGCTGTCGTCAAGGCGTTTTGAGAGTTTTCCGTAAGATAGACCCTCATATCGTCAAGACAGTCTCTGTCCTTGCAGGAGTCAAAGATTTTCTCGGTATGTACGCAGACGGCTTCCTGGATCGCGGGCTCTGCGGCTCCGCCCGAGTTTTCAATGGTATCTGCCATAATGCTTCCTCCTTTTTCAAAGTCAGTATAGTCTATGCGAGGCGAACCAAATTGTGCTTATTTCACCTTGCATATCTACAAATTGTGTGCTATACTTATTAAAATCGCAAAATAGGGGTTATATATGCAAACGATTCTCGGCATAGATCCCGGCATCGCCACGGTGGGCTTCGGGGTAATCCGTTCTGACAAGGGAAGGCACGAGCTCGTGCGCTGCGGGGCGATCCTCACGCCCGCGGGGCAGAGGCTTTCCGTCCGCCTCCAGCAGATATACTACGACACCCGAGAGCTTATCAAGATGTTCGAGCCGGACGCTATAAGCGTGGAAGAGCTGTTCTTCAATAACAATTTGACGACCGGAATATCCGTGGCGCACGGAAGGGGAGTTATCCTTCTTGCCGGGCAGGAGATGCAGGTGCCTATGTTTGAGTACACGCCTCTCCAGGTAAAGCAGGCGATCACGGGCTACGGCAGGGCGACCAAAAAGCAGATGATGGAGATGGTCCGCCGCCTACTCAATATGGATTCGGTGGCAAAGCCGGACGACGCTTCGGACGCTCTCGCTCTCGCGATAACACACGCGAGGTTTAATTCCTCGCTTTTAAATATGGACGGAGGGAACAATCCATGTTCTACTATTTAGAAGGCACAGTCACCGTGCTTACTGAGGGGATAGCCGTAATCGACGTCGGCGGCGCGGGATACTTATTAAACGTCTCGCTCTATACTCTGTCGAAGCTTGAGATGGGAAAAAAGGCAAGGCTCTATACCCACGTTATTATAAGAGAGGACGCCTTTGACATTTACGGCTTTTCCGATATGTCCGAAAAGCGCTCGTTCGAGCTTCTTCTCAGCGTTTCCGGCGTAGGGCCGAAGGCGGCGCAGTCCATTCTGTCAAGCGTTACGCCCGAGGGCTTCGCCATGGCGGTGATAAACGAAAACGAGAAGGCGCTAACCGCAGCTCCCGGAATTGGCAAGCGCATAGCTCAGAGGATAATTCTTGAGCTTAAGGATAAGATAGCCAAGGAGAACACATCGCTTGCCGCTTCGCCGGATATCGGCTTTATACCGAAGGAGAGCGGAGCGGGGAAGGCCGCGGCTGACGCTATGGCCGCGCTTATGGTCCTCGGCTACTCTCAGCAGGAGATATCCTCTGCTCTAAAGGGCGCGGAGATCGACGGTATGACTACGGAAGAGATAATCAAGTACGTTCTGAAAAGCTCGGTAAAATAAGCCCAAACGATTTGGAGGCTCCAAATGATCGATTTTACGAAGGACGGCCGCGAGACCGAAAAAAAGAGAAGCGACAAGCTTATGAGCACCGAAATGCTCGCCGAGGACGAGGGCGAATTCTCGCTCAGACCAAAGACCCTGTCGGAGTATATAGGTCAGGACAAGGCAAAGCGCAACCTTGAGGTCTTTATCGAGGGCGCAAGGCGGCGCCATGAGCCGCTTGACCACGTTATACTGCACGGGCCTCCCGGCCTCGGAAAAACTACGCTCGCCGCGATAATAGCAAACGAGATGGGCGTTCAGATGCGAAAGACCTCCGGGCCGGCTATCGAAAAGCCGAAGGATCTTGCCGCTCTCCTCACAAACCTCGAGGAGGGGGATATCCTCTTTATCGACGAGATCCACAGGATGAACCGCGTGGTTGAGGAAATACTGTATCCCGCGATGGAGGATAAGCACATTGATATCATCATCGGGCAGGGACCGGCCGCAACGAGCGTCAGGATCGACCTGAAGAGCTTTACCCTTATCGGAGCGACCACCAGATCGGGACAGCTTTCTAAGCCACTTCGCGACAGATTCGGCATAGAGCTCAAGCTTGAGCTTTACGAGCCGAAGGATCTCAAGCGTATCATAGAACGAAGCGCGGATATTTTAGGAGTTCCCATTGAGCCGGACGGGGCGATGGAGCTCGCTATGCGCAGCCGCGGCACGCCGAGAATAGCTAACAGGATACTTCGCAGAGTCCGCGACTTTGCCGAGGTGTACGGCGACGGGACCATCACGAAGGAGATCGCCGACGACGCCCTTTTAAGGCTTGAGATAGACAGGGAAGGGCTTGACAATATCGACAGGCGGCTTCTTAAAACGATAATCGAGCAGTATTCCGGCGGCCCGGTAGGACTTGACACCCTTGCCGCAACGGTCAATGAGGAGTCCGTCACCATTGAGGACGTTTACGAGCCCTATCTTATGCAGCAGGGGTATCTAACGAGAACGAGCAGGGGAAGATGCGTTACCAGAAAGGCATACGATCACCTTGGAATCGAGTTTTTGGGTCAAACGTCGATGGGATTAAGCTAAAAGTACGCTATATGCAAAATAATTTTATAAAATTACTTGACTTATTAAAGAGCAATTCGTATAATATACGCATAATGGTGGATTTTTTAAAGAATTATGGACTATTTAGCAAATTTGACAGACGAGGAGCTCACGCAGGCAGGCTCGCCCGAGGCTGAGGAGGAGCTTATCCGCAGATTTTCCAATCTCGTTAAAAAATGCTGCAGACCGCTTTTTTTAGCCGGCGGCGACAGCGAGGATCTCACTCAGGAGGGAATGCTCGGACTTCTGTCCGCCGTCCGCACATTTGACGATAAAGGCGGGGCTTCCTTTCAGACCTACGCTGAACGCTGCATTAAAAACCGCTTGTATTCCGCCGTCAAGCGCGACGGGAAGGGCGGCAACAGAATACTGAATGACTCTGTCCCCATTGATGATGAGGTTATTACCCAGCGGGGGCTCAGAGAGCTTGAGGACCTCATCATAAATCGCGAATACACCTCAGAGCTTATCCTGAAGATTCGCTCAAGCCTTTCAAGGTTTGAAAATCAGGTGATAGAGCTTTATCTCGACGGTCTGCCGTATTCTCAGATCGCCGAAAAGCTTAATAAGCCTGAAAAAAGCATTGACAACGCAGTTCAGCGCGTCAGGAAGAAGCTTAATCTCCACTAAGGCGTTTTCGGCACAATGCCGTCGCAAATAAATTAGCCCTTTGGGCAAGAAAGTCAGAAGTGAGGTCCTATTTTATGTACGAAGACAAAACATTAGTTTGTAAGGAATGCGGCAATGAGTTCGTATTCACCGCCGGTGAGCAGGAATTCTATGCTGAGCACGGCTTCCAGAACGAGCCCCAGAGATGCAAGAGCTGCCGCGATGCCCGCAAGAACGCTGCCCGCGCTCCCCGCGAGTATTTCACCGCCGTATGCGCCAACTGCGGAGGCGAGGCCAAGGTACCCTTTGAGCCCAAGACCGACAGGCCCGTATACTGCAGCGATTGCTTCGCCAAGATGAGAGAGGCTCAGGCGTAAGCTGTTTCCTTTTACAAATCAGTTTCTGCCCGTTCTTCGTATATGAGGAGCGGGCAGATTTTTTCTTTATTATTTTTACTGAAAGGTATATTGAAATGGAGCTTGGAGCCCGGCTTACCGCCGTAGCGCGGATTACCGCAAAGGGAGAGAATATTGCTGATATCGGCACCGACCACGGTTATATACCCGTTTGGCTGATTAAGAACGGGAAGAGGGGCAGGATAGCCGCCTCCGATATAGGCGAGGGCCCTCTTATGAGCGCGAAAAGAACGGCGGAGAAGGAAGGGCTTGAGAATTCGATCGAGTTTATCCTTGCCGACGGACTTTGCGGCCTTGACGGGAGCTTTGATACCTTCGTCATAGCGGGAATGGGCGGCGATACGATCATTCACATTTTAGATACCGCCCCGTTTTCCCTTGAGAAAAAAAGGCTCGTTCTTCAGCCGCAAACGCGGTTGGATAAACTGCTAAAGTGGCTATATCATTCGGGATTGGCAATAATCGACGCAGCTTTGGCTAAAGAGGCGGGAAGACTCTACACCGTTTTTGAAGCCGGATATTCGGGCGAAAGCCGGGATATTTCTGACGCTGAGGCTTATGGGATCTATTTCTTGAAAGGCGACCCGCTTTTTGCGGAATACAAGGCTCAGCTTATTCGCAAGCTTTCGGCGTCGATCGCGGGACTCGAGACGGGAAAAGAAACGGACGTGGATAAAACGTCTGAGCTAAAGAATTTACTTTGTGAGGTGGAGAAATGCTGTTAGCCGTTGATATAGGGAATACCCACATCGTAATTGCCGCAATGCGCGGCTCTGCGGTGCATTACAAGGCCCGTCTTGCTACCGATAAGCTCAAGACGGAATACGAGTACGCAGTCAGTATAAAGGCGCTTTTGGGTCTCGGAGGCATAGAACCTGAAGACTTCGAGGGCTGCTGCTTATCCTCTGTAAGCCCCGTAATGACAGAAAAAATAACGGGAGCGGTAAGACTCCTAACAGGCAAAGTGCCGATGACAGTCGGAGCCGGGCTAAAGACTGGCCTCAATATCCGCATTGACAATCCCGCCGAATGCGGAGCTGATCTCGTTACCGCCGCGGTCGGCGCCCTTAAATGCTTTAAGCCCCCGATGATAATAATCGATCTGGGAACGGCGACGACATTATCCGCAATCGATAAGAACGGAGCGTTCGTCGGCGGGGCTATCGCGCCGGGAGTTATCACGTCCGTTGACGCTCTCTCTGAGAAGACGGCTCTGTTACCGAGCGTCGGGCTGGGCGTCCCGGCCTCGGCTATCGGAAAGAATACCGCGGACTGTATGCGCTCGGGCTCGGTACTCGGCGCGGCAGGAATGATAGATGGGCTTGTGGACAGAATGTGCGCCGAGCTTGAGGGAAGCGTTACTCTCGTTGCCACAGGCGGCCTTTCGCATGTTGTCATTCCTAATTGCACGCATAAGATCACTATTTGCGATGACCTCATTTTTGAGGGGCTTGCGGCAATATATGAGAAGAATTTAAGAAAATAAATAAACGGCGGCTCAGCTTTTTGGCTGAGCCGCCTTCTTTCGATTATTTAATTAGCCGTTTACAATGTTGAGCCCCTTCTTCAAAAGGGCGCTTCTGATTTCTTCGATATGGGCGTGATTTCTCGTCTCAAGCTCAAGGCGGATAAAGCAGCCGTTAACGTCCTGGCCGGCGTTTGCATGCTCATAGTGTACGCTGGTGACGTTTCCTCCGAGGGAGGCTATAGTGTGCGCGACAAGCTCGAGCTGGCCGGGCTTGTCAATGAGCTCGATCGTAAACTGGCAGATGCGGCCGCTCATAAGAAGTCCGCGCTTGATGACCCTTGAGAGGATAGTAACGTCGATATTTCCGCCGGAAAGCAGACAGACGGTCTTTTTGCCCTGGACAGGCACCTTATCGAACATTGCCGCCGCCGCTGCGCAGGCGCCCGCGCCCTCGGTAACGAGCTTCTGCTGCTCCATA
>ONTN01000199.1 GCA_900320765.1 uncultured Eubacteriales bacterium | reverse complement strand
GAGGGCACTCGCCAACGACCCGAAGCTTTTGCTGCTCGATGAGCACACAGCGGCCCTCGACCCGGCGACCGTTGAGAAGGTACTCGATATCACGAAGAAGATCGTTGAGGAGAACAGTATCACCTGCGTTATGGTGACGCACAATATGCAGACCGCCCTCGAGCTTGGCAACAGAACGCTGATGATGAACGCTGGCAAGGTAATATTCGATGCGGCGGGGCAGGAGAAAGCGAAGCTTCAGGTCTCCGATCTCCTCGTCCTTTTCAAGGAGGCTGCAGGAAGGGCTCTCGACAATGACAGGATACTTCTATCATAAGACCGCGATGCGCGAGGCGCCCGAAACAGTAAAGGTTAATGATAAGGAATATAAGATAATAAGGCTCCTCGGCCACGGAAAAGGCGGAAATTCATACCTTGCGGAGCGCAGCGGCAAAAGCTTCGTCATCAAGCAGATCCACCACGAGCCCTGCGATTACTATACGTTCGGCAATAAGATCGAGGCAGAGCGAAACGACTATGAGCGGTTAAAGAGCGCCGGAATAAGGATCCCGGAAATGCTCGATATAGATATTGAAAACGAGCGTATAGTAAAGGAATACGTCGAGGGCAACACCGTATTCGAGCTCATAAGGGACAGTATTCCGGTAGAGCTATATCGTGAACAGGCAAGAGATATGGCGGCTCAGGCCAAAACCGCCGGCCTCAACATTGACTACTTCCCGACGAACTTCGTAGTACAAGACGGGCTTATCTACTACGTAGATTACGAGTGCAACCCATATATGGACGAGTGGAGCTTCGAGAACTGGGGCATAAAATACTGGTCGAGAACGGATGCGTTCGAGAAGTATCTGAGGGAGCATTGAGCCTGAAATATTAAGAAAAGCAAAAGCCGGAGAGGTAAGACACCTCTCCGGCTTTTTGTTAGCAAATTCATTAGCAAAAACTCATAATTTGCTAATATCATATCTTCCAAAAAGTTCAGAAAATCGCCATTTTATGGTTTAGGCGAAAACGCCGCAAACCCGCATAAAATAAGGGAACTTCCCGCCTTCTCCGGGCGCAGGCGGTCATTTGCGTTCCCTTGCCGGAGCGTGGACCGTCACACTCAGCGGCTTGGTAGCTTCATTATGCGTGGTAAGCTCAAAGCTTTGCCTACTCACGTTCTCCACTAATCGACGCCCCGATCCCGGGCCGTGGACCTCCCGGGCGGAACGGTCACTGCTTAAGCAGCGACAGGAGCAACGTAATCGTTGTTCTTTAATTTATAATTGCCCATTTTAAAGATGCTGGGCGCATCTGCCCGCTATTCATACTTCCGCGTCCCCGTCGAAACCGGTACGCCCCCGTATATTTGGCGAAATTGCGGAGGCAATTCCGCCGTTATATATTCTCAGATCTTCTGAGGCTCAGGATAGGTCTCGCCGAAGGTGTCGACCGTGACGGACTTCATGATCTGCTTTTGCCTCGGCATATCGCGGTAGTCGGTGCGGGTCTCCGCGATCTCGTCGACGGTCTCGATGCCCTCGATGACCTTGCCGAAGGCGGCGTACTGCCCGTCGAGATGGGGGCTGTCCTCATGGACGATGAAGAACTGGCTGCCGGCCGAATCGGGGATAGCGGTGCGGGCCATGGAAATGACGCCGCGAACGTGGTTTATGCTGTTCGGATGGCCGTTAGCCGTGAACTCGCCCTTGATGCAGTAGCCGGGGCCGCCGGTCCCGTTGCCCTTGGGGTCGCCGCCCTGGATCATAAAGCCCTTGATGACCCTGTGGAATATGAGCCCGTTATAGAAGCCGGAATTCGCAAGGGATATGAAGTTGGCTACGCTTATGGGCGCTACTTCGGGATAGAGCTCGACCTTGATGGTCTTGCCGTTTTCCATCTCAATTGTTGCTATGGGATTTGCCATTTTATTTTCTCCTTTCCTCGGCGGCTTTTTGTCGCGCCTTGAGGTTTTATCTGTTTCTCTCCTTGATCGTGCGGTCGATTTCCCGCTCAGCGTCGCGCTTTGCGGAGCTCTCGCGCTTATCATAGAGCTTCTTGCCCCGGGCAAGCCCGATCTCAAGCTTCACCCGCGAATCCTTGAGATAGCAGGAGAGGGGAACGAGGGTCAGCCCGTCCTGCTGGATCCGTGCGTGGAGCTTTCTGATCTCCTTCTTGTGCATCAGAAGACGCTTCGGCCTCATGGGGTCGCGGTTGAAGATGTTGCCCTTTTCGTAGGGGGAGATATGCATTCCGTAGCAGAAGAGCTCGCCGTCCTTAACAGAGCAGAAGCTGTCCTTGAGGTTCATATTCCCCATGCGGATAGACTTGACCTCGGTGCCGAAAAGCTCGATGCCGGCCTCGTACCTCTCCTCGATAAAGTAGTCGTGGAAGGCTTTGCGATTTTCAGCTATTCTTTTAACGCCGGAAGCTTTCGGCATACTAAGCCCTCCTCTCCGAAAAATCACCGCGTAGAGGAAATTATAACACGGATCA
>ONTN01000200.1 GCA_900320765.1 uncultured Eubacteriales bacterium | reverse complement strand
CGGAAGGCCCTTCCCCAACCGCGAGATACTTCTCCTCACGGACGATGGGAAGCTCTGCGGCGAGGAAGAAACGGGCGAGATATGTATCCGCGCAAACTCCGTTACCCTCGGTTACTACAACGATCCGGATAGGACGGCTCAGGTCTTTGTTCAGAACCCGCTGAATTCGGCTTATCCCGAGATCATATACAAGACAGGCGACCTCGGCCGCTACAACCGGGACGGCGAGCTTATCTACGTCTCGCGCAGGGACTATCAGATAAAGCACATGGGTCACAGGGTTGAGCTCGGCGAGATCGAGGTAAACGTAAATATGCTGCCCGGCATCAAGCTCGCCGCCTCCATATACGACGCGGAGAAGAAAAAGATCGTTCTCTACTACGTCGGCGACCCGAGCGAAAAAGAGCTCACCGAGCTTTTAAAAGAAAAGCTTCCCCGTTATATGCTGCCGAACAGGCTCTTTAAGCTTGATAATATGCCGTTCACGGCGAACGGGAAGATCGACAGAGTAACGCTTAAAAGCAGATATTTCAATAAGTAAAATAACAGGAGGAAATAATAAAATGGAAGAGCTTCTTCAGATACTCACCGATATGCACCCCGACGTTGATTTCGAGGCCGAGGAGCACCTTATAGACGACGCCGTTCTCGATTCCCTCGATATCGTCGGACTTATCACCGAAATAAGCGAGAACTTTGACGTTACCATCACCGCGAGGGATATTGTCCCCGAGAACTTCAACTCCGCCAAGGCGATGTACGCTCTTATTGAGCGCCTGCAGGACGAATAATCCCGGGTCATGGTCTTTACCTCTTATGAGTTTTTGGGTTTTCTCGCCCTTCTCATGCTCCTGTACTACTTAGCGCCGAGGAAGCTGCGGCCTCCCCTTCTGCTTTTGGGAAGTCTCGTTTTCTACTTCTTTGCCGGCGCGCAGTTCCTTATATATATTTCCGTCACCGCGGTCACCGTTTGGGCCTGCGGGCTGATCATCGGGAAAAGCCTTGATGCCCAGTCGGAGTATATAAAGGCGCACAAGGCGGAGCTCAGCCAGGAGGCGAAAAAGGCTTTCCGCGAGGCTGAGAAGAAAAAGAGAAAGGCGTGGCTCGTTGCCGCTCTTATTTTAAATCTCGGCATTCTCGCCGCCGTAAAGTACACAAATTTCGCCATATCGAATATTGAATATTAACGGTCTTTTCGGCGCGAAGCTCGGCTTTGTCTCGATAGCGGTGCCGCTCGGCATCTCATACTACACCTTTATGGCGATAGGCTATCTTGTAGACGTTTACCGGGGCACCGTAAAGGCGGAGAAAAGCCTATGGCGCTTTGCCCTCTTCGTCTCCTTCTTCCCCCACGTTATCCAGGGGCCGATCAGCAGGTACGGAGATTTGAGCGAGACGCTGTTTTCCGGCGAGGGCTTCAATAAGGAGAATTTCCTTCGCGGGCTTGAGCGCGTGCTATGGGGCTTTTTCAAAAAGCTCGTCATCGCCGACAGGATCTTTATCGCCGTCGGGCAGATAATCGGCGACAGCGCAAAGTTTCAGGGGCCGTACATACTCATCGGAATGGTGCTCTATACCGTTGAGCTCTACGCGGATTTCACCGGCGGAATAGACGTTACGATAGGCGTATCCCAGATGCTCGGGATAAAGGTCGCGGAGAACTTTATGCGCCCGTATTTCTCCACCTCCCTCAAGGAGTACTGGAGACGGTGGCATATCACGATGTGCTCCTGGTTCCGTGACTACGTATTCTATCCCGTATCCACCTCCCGCTGGATGGGCCGCTTCACGAAATTTACGAAAAAGCATTTCGGGCAGAAGGCTGGAAAGCGCATCCCCGTCTACGTTTCGAGCTTCATAGTTTGGTTCTCCACCGGCCTATGGCACGGGGCAAGCTGGAATTTCATCGTTTGGGGGCTTTTAAACTGGGCCGTACTGATGATATCCGAGGAGCTCGAGCCGCTTTATTCCGGTTTTCACAAGAGGCTGGGCTTTACGAACGGGACGGGCTATAAGGTGTTTATGATACTCCGCACCTTCCTTCTCGTTACGGTGATGAACCTCTTCGACTGCTACGCGACCCTCGGCGAGACGCTCGGTAGCCTTTTCAGCGTTTTCCGCTCCTCGGCCTGGCCCGGATTTTCCTTTTCGGCTCTCGGCCTTGCCGCCTCGGATTGGGTCGTTATCGGAGCTGGCTGCCTTTTAATGCTCGCCGTAAGCCTCCTTTCCGTAAAGCGTCCGGTCCGCGAAAGACTCGCTGAAAAGCCCTACGCCCTGCGCTTTGCCGTTTTTTCGCTTCTCTTTATAGTCACTCTCGTTGCCGGCGTCTACGGTGTTGGCTACGATTCCTCACAGTTTATCTATACAAGGTTCTGATTTGATGAGTAAAAGGCTTAAGGCCGCTGTTGCGGTCATACTGAGCGCGGCTCTCCTGATCGGCGTTCTCGCCCTTCTT
>ONTN01000201.1 GCA_900320765.1 uncultured Eubacteriales bacterium | reverse complement strand
GAATGAACAAAGCACAGAGGGCGGAACAGCTCAGAAAGGTCCTTCAGCTCTTCGCCGCTTCACTCGACGAGGACAGCGCCCTTGAGGTCGCGACGGTTTATCCGGAGTGGGCGGAGGGCAAAAGCTACGCCGCGGGAGAGTACGTGACCTACGGCGAGAACAACGTAGGCGATCCTCAGCTTTACAAGGTGCTGCAGGCGCACACCTCACAGACTGACTGGACGCCGGATATAACGCCGTCACTTTTCTCGGCAATCGGGCTTGACGCCTCCGGCTATCCGGTGTGGAGCCGCCCGACGGGAGCGGCGGACGCATATAACACGGGAGACGTCGTCAACTATGACGGCGCATTGTACCGAAGCACGATAGACGGAAACGTATGGAGCCCGGAGGAATACCCTGCCGGGTGGGAAGCTTATACAGAGGGAGGCAATTAGCGTGGAAAACACGACAGTTAAAGCCTTTGCCGCGGCGCTTATCGCGGCGGGCACGGCGATATGGGGCTGGATGGGCTGGCTTGTCATAGCCTGGATCGCTTGTATGCTGCTCGACTATTTCACGGGCTCGCTTGCCGCGGCCAAAAATGGCGAATGGTCGAGCTCGAGAGCCCGCGAGGGCCTATGGCACAAGGGCGGAATGCTTCTTGTGGTATGTGTGGCAGTTGGCGCAGACGTGTTAATTGGATTATTGCTTAACAACACGGCTATACGCCTGCCGTTCACATATACCGCGCTTTTGACTCCGATAGTCATAGCGTGGTACACAGTCACAGAGCTCGGAAGCGTTATAGAGAACGCGGCCAAGATGGGCGCGCCTATTCCTAAGTGGCTGAAAAAAATACTAAAGATCACAGCCGACACCATAGACAAGACCGGCGACAAGCTCGCCGGAGAAAAGGAGGCGGACGATGCCGATGATAGCTGACGCCGTCCTCGCCGTCGCAAGGCGGGAGATAGGCACGGTGACCGAAAAACTCCAACAACGTCAAGTACAACACCTGGTACTACAAGCAGGAGGTGTACGACGGAAAGAACGGCGGGAAATACCCCTGGTGTATGGCCTTCGTTCAATGGTGCTTCAGCGAGGCGGGCTTTCCGCTGCCGCACAAGACGGCGAGCTGTTCGGCGCTGCTAAACTGGTATAAGAAAAACGCGCCTGAGCTCGTGCATACCGAGCCCGCGCCGGGAGATATCGTTATCTACAAGGGGCACACGGGCATATTCGAGAAGTACGGCCCCGATCCGAATTATATGTACGTTATCGAGGGGAATACCGCCGTCGGCAACGACGATAACGGAGGCTGCGTAATGCAGCGTTACCGAAAGGTAAGCTCCGCGATGGCGTTTATTACGCCGTTCAAGGAAGAGGAGGACGATAACGTGATAGACGCAGACGAGCTCATACAGACGATGACAGACAAGCAGGCCTACGCGATCCTCGTTAAGGCTCAGTCCTACGCGGCTACGCTCGAGGCGCCCGGCTGGGCGAAAGCGGAGCTGCAGGAGGCGATAAACGCGGGGATAACCGACGGCCATAATCCGATGGTGCTGATCCCACGTTATCAGGCCGGCGCTTTGCGCCACCTTTCCCCGAGGGGAAGGCATTGAAAGGAGATCAATATGGAAGAGAATATCACCACCACAGAGGCGACCGAAAGCACAGACGCATTTTTCGATGAGGGGTGGGGTAACGATACCCCGGAGCCGGAAAACGCTTCTGACGGCGATTTAGAGGGCGCTGAGGCCGAGGACGCAGCGGAGAGCGGCGGGGGAGACCAGCCCGCAGGCGACGCCGCGAAGGAAGCGGAGCCGGAGAAGGCGGAGACCGCCGCCGCGGAGACGGAGGCTAAAGCGGGAGACCAGCGCTTTAAGCTGACGTATCACGGTGAGGAGCGGGACGTTGACTCCGAGGAAATCGTAAAGCTCGCGCAAAAGGGGCTCGACTATGACAAGCAGCGCGCAGACCACGACACATTTGCCGCGGCCGTTGATGCGCTCGGCGGCATCGATACGCTCACCGATTATAAGGCGTTCCTCGAGGAGCTCGCGGCAAACTCAAATATGAGCGTGCAGGAGGTCATCGACTCCGCCCGTGCCGCGAACCTGTCGAAGAAGGACGGGATAAGCATTCAGGCCGCCCGCCAGCAGATCGAGCTTAATAAGCGCGAGAAAGCGCTGTCCGTCAAGGAGCTCGCGGCTCAGAAGGAAGCGAGCGAGAAGGCGGACAGGCAAGCCAAGATAGACGCGGAGTTTTCCGCTTTCGCGAAGGAGTACCCGGATATCGAGGGAAAGGATATCCCCAAGGAAGTCTGGGACGAATTCGGTAAGACAGGGAAGCTCACCGACGCCTATCGCAAGCACGAGCTCAGCGCACTCAAGCGCGAGATAGCAGAGCTCAAGAAAAGAGCCGAGACCGCTGAGAAGAACAGCGAGAACCGGCA